>JBBPZF010000355.1:0-12483 GCA_038199105.1 Chitinophagales bacterium
ACGAATATCTTAACCTTGGTTATTCAATAACAGCAGGCTCTTCAGTCGCCACCAGGGGAAACACTTACCAAACATCTGACATTGAAATTCTTGATGACGAACTTGCTGCTCATGACGCTTATACTAATACTGTTAATAGTGGACCTTACACTAACAGCCTTGGTGCGTCGAGTCCTTTGGAGGGATCGCAAACTGATAAAAAGATACAATATCTCTACCTTGCATCGGATCTTCTCTCTAACGGTGTACGGCCGGGTTTGATAAACGATATTGCGTTTACAGTAAATTCTAAAGCAAGCTCTTCGCCGTTCCAGGGATTTACTATCAAAGTAGGCACTACCAACGCCCCCGATCTTTCCACAGGATTTTTAACGCCATCGTGGCAAACGATTACTTCCGGAGATTACAATACTGCTTTTGGCATAAATCAATTTACCATTTCTGGTGGCTTCAACTGGAATGGATCAAGCAATCTCGTATTCGAGTTTTGCTATGACAACACAGCGGTTTCCGCAGATGATATCCTGACCGGGGAAGGTACAGCTTATGTTAGCCAGGCAAAAAAAGCATCAACCGTGGCTTCTGATGCGGGATGCGGTTATGCGGCGGCCACCCTGGTAAATAGTTATAGGCCTGTACTTACCTTCAATCAAACTATTCCTCAAACTACAGTGAGTGCAGTATTGAACAGTAGAAGCCAGGCAAAATTGGCAGCAAATGACAAGGTTTACTATTTTGATGCATCAGGAAAAATTATTGCATCTATCCAAAACCAAGGCTCATTTGATTATGGATGTACATCAGTAACAATAGACCGTGCAGGGTCCGGAACTTCCCAGTTTGTTGACTACAGCGCTTCGAATTATTTAATGAATAAAACATTTCGGGTAATACCGGCAACAAACAACCCGGGTGGCAGCTATATAATTACACTTTATTACACAAAAGCAGAAAAAGATGGATGGGAAGCTGCTACAGGTTTGCAATGGAGCAATATCCAACTTATTAAAACATCGAAGGCTATATCAGGCGCTACGCCAACGAACCCTGCCGGAGCGGGTACGGTTGAAGAAGTAACGCCCATGCATGCTTCACTGGGAACAGATTTTACATTAAGTTATACTTTCAATACCGGGTTCTCAGGCTTCGGCGCTGGTTTAATCAGTTCTACTTTACCTCTTACATTATTAGATTTTAATAGCGCTGTGCAAAATGCAAGTATATTATTAAAGTGGAAAACTGAAAACGAAAAGAATATAACCTATTTTGAAGTGCAGCATTCCTTTAATGGCAGAGACTATGAATTTCTGGGTAAAGTGAAGGCTATAGGTGAAACCGTATCAGCAAGTAACTATTCAATCACCGACATCAGAGCGGGCGCCGTTAACTATTATCGCTTAAAAGTGATAGATAAAAATGGGAACAGTACTTTTAGTAAAATAATTGCGGTAAATATGCCGGGGGCGAGACAGCAAATATTCGTTCTCTCTAATCCATTCAAAAATGATATTAATTTGAGATTCGCTAATCAGCCAAAGGATATGGTCACCTTAAAACTGTATAACGCACTGGGCAGCCTTGTTGCCAGGAAAGATTTTCCGGGAGCTGGCAATTTGATTGACTTTGCATTGCAATCAAGGGCAATAAGCAAAGGAATTTATTTGCTTGAGGCTAAGGTGGATGGCGAATTGTACACCTACCGGTTAGTAAAAGAATGAATATTGCCGGGGCAAATGGCTTAGGTGCGTCGAAGGATTTTTATATTTGAATCATTATCACTTAAATTTTCAACAGGTTTGTAAACACATGGTTTTTAACCATGTAGTTTTTTTTATACGAATTTTTTCATTTTGGTATAATAACCTATATATAAATTCGTTAATAACATTATTCAAGAAGAAAAACTATCGTTTAAATCGAACCCTGTGAGAAAATTATTGATGCTGTTCCTTCTTACAGCTATTTTTTTGCATACTTATGGGCAGGCACCAAGCGTAACAGCGACTACAACGCAGAGTTGCGTTGGAGGCAGCACAGGAACCATAACTGCGACAGGAGTTGGTGGCACAGCACCTTATACCTATAATCTAAATGGAGGCACCTATCAATCTTCAACCCTGTTTTCCAGCCTTGCTGCGGGCACTTATACGCTTGGTGTAAAAGATAACACAGGAGCTACCGCCTCTTCAAGTATAATAGTAACTGAATATTCAACTTCACCTGACAATCAGAATGCTACTCCTATTAATTCCTGGATAGGGCATACCTATGATGGAACCAATTTTGCAAATTATATAGGGCAATTTACTGAAGCTGAAACATTCAATGAGGGATTTGGTGGAAGTTACACCTGTTTTAATGTTACATCAAACTCACTCACGAGCTCAATTTATACAGAGACATTTTCTGTCAAGTTCAAAATGAATTCTACACGGCGGGGATTGTATGTTGCCGATCTCGGTTCTGACGATGGTAGCAGGCTTACAGTAGATGGCGCACTTATATACAACAACTGGTCTGACCAGGGATTTAGCACCAAAGCAAGGGTACTTATGAACTTTACCGGGTCCAGTAATTTATTATATGAGTTTTATGAAAATGTGGGAGGAAACCAGGTCGTATTTCAGAACTTAACGCTGGTGTTGGCAAATACACTTTCTAATAATACTTCACAAAGTATATGTATGGGAAATGCCGGAACTGCTATCAGTGGCGATGCTTACGGCACACTACCTTCCGGCATTTCATTATCAGGTACCGGATATCAATGGAGCTATAGCACCACCCCCGGTGGAACCCGCTTTGTTATTCCCGGGCCAACTGCTGCTACTTTTACGCCTTCCACTTTATCAGCGCCCTTTAATGTGGCGGGTACTTACTATTTATATAGAAATGCTGTACTGAGTAGCGCTAATAACGTGAATCCAAATCCTTATACAGCTACCAATGAATCAAATGCAGCTACTATCACCGTCAACTCATTACCTACAGCTGTCATTTCAGGAACCACAGGCGTATGCCAGGGTACAGCTTCACCAAACATAACTTTTACAGGATCGGGTGGCACAGCTCCTTATACATTTACCTATAAAATAAATGGAGGTTCTAATCTCATTATTACAATCAGTTCTGGAAATTCGGTCAACGTTGCAGCTCCCACGGGAACAACAGGAAACTTTGTTTATTCATTAGTAAGTGTTGCTGGAGTAAATTGTTCGCAAGCACAATCAGGGTCGGCAACTATAACTGTAAGTTCAATGCCAGCAATAACCGGAACTACACCATCTTCAAGATGCGGAGCCGGAACAGTTACTCTTTCGGCAATTGCATCGGCAGGTACTGTAAACTGGTATTCCGCATCCACTGGCGGATCTTCACTAGGAACTGGAAACAATTTTACAACGCCTTCATTGTCGGCAACGACTACCTATTGGGCAGAGGCTGTAAATAATGGGTGTACCGGCAGTTCGAGAACTGCAGTTACCGCTACTGTAAACTACGTAAGCGTTACGGCTACCATTGCCACGTTATCCGGATGCTATGCCACACTAAAGGTTGCTTTTGATAACATCAATGCAGGTATTCATAAAGGCATTATTACAATCACGATCAGCGGAAATATCATTGAGCCGGCATCTGCTGTTCTCAATGCAAGTGGCTCAGGTGCGGCCAGCTATACTACAGTTTCTATTCAGCCTGCAGGCGGAAGCCCAAGGACAATCTCCGGTTCACTTGCTACTCCTTTAATTGACTTCAACGGGGCAGATAATGTCACCATTGACGGTTTAAATACCGGGGGCAATTCGTTGATCATCTCAAATGCAAGTACCAGCAATGTGGCCAACACATCCACGATCAGGCTGATAGAGGATGCAACAAATAATACGATTACGAATTGCACGATTGAAGGATCGCAAACCAACACCGCTTCAGGTACCATTTATATTTCAGATGGAACTGCCGCGGTTGTAATAGGCAATGACGGTAATGTTATTTCAAATAACATAATAACTGCCGCAGGCGGAAATTTGCCAGTGAATGGGATATATTCTTTTGGAAAATCTGCTGCTATAGATAACAGCGGGATTTCGGTTACTAACAATCTCATACAAGACTATTATAGTCCTACAAATGCTTCCAATGGAATTCTTTTAGCGGCTTCCAGTTCCGCGTGGATCATTACCGGAAATAGATTTTTTCAAAAAGCGAATCGGACTTCCACGGCCATAGGATATATTCATAGAGCTATAAATATTATAACAGCCAATGGGTCAGGATATTTGGTTAACAACAATATCATCGGGTATGCAAATTCCGGGGAAACAGGTTTTACTGTGTACGATGGAAGCTACGCTAATAGGTTTGTAGGTATAGAAATGACTGTGGCGACTGCCGCGACTTCAAACGTCCAGGGCAATATAATAGCTGGTATCAATTTATTTACAACCAGTAACGTATCTGCAGGTTCAGGAATTTTTTCCGGGATATCGATATTGGCAGGAAGTGTAAATGTTGGCAACACATCTGCAAACACCATTGGCTCAGCATCCGGCACGGGTTCTATTCTTATAGAATCAACAATGACAGGTACTGCGATATCCGGGATATATGCAACTTCTATAGGCCCGGTTTCAATACAAAATAACAATATCGGCAGCATTAATATGGGAGGAGGTGCGTTGATAGGCTACACATTTAATGGTATAAACACTGCAGGTTCTGGAGATTTTACAATCGGTACAAATCTTATCGGCAGCATGGCAACTGCTAATTCCATATTAGTTGGCAATGCTAACGGAACAACTTCAGCCGCGAATACATTCAATGGAATTTCAAACACGTCCACTGGTACTACAACTATTACAAACAATATTATTCAAAACAGTTCAGTCTTTTCAAGCGGCGCTTCCGTGTTTAACGGAATAAAAAATGCCGGCAGCACGGGTGCACTGAATATAACGGGCGATGCCATAAGGCTTGGTACTAACACTGGTACCGGCGCCTTTACGTGCATATCTAACAGTGCAGCTCCAACAACAATTAATATAAATTCTAACATTATAAGAAGTCATGTTAAGACAGCAGCCTCAGGTGCATTTATTGGAATTTCCAATACAGGCAATGCATCCTCAGCTATAAATATTAATGCCAATCAACTCGGCAACGCAAACGGCGGGGCCCTTACTTTTACCATTGCCTCAACTGGCACTATTACGGGTATAATGAATAATGCAGGTACGGCCACAACTTCTGTTTCCATTAATGATAACTCCTTGCAGGGCTTTTCGGCAGTTTCATCAGGTGTGTTTATAGGAATTTCTAATGCAGGAGCAACAGGCGTTGCAATCAATATTAATAATAATTATCTTGGCACATCTTCAGGTGGGCTGGTGAATTATAGCGCTGCCAACTCAGCCACTTTAAATGGAATATCGAATACGGGGGGCGCTTCAACATGTACATTATCCATTGCATTAAATGATATCCGGGGTATTGTTCATGCCGCTACTGGCACAGCAGCGCATAATTATATTATAAATTCTGCTGCTACAAGTTCACAAAATATTAATGACAACACTTTTACCAATCTTAATGTAAATACGACTGGTCCTATTACATTTATTAGCAATAGCGTAATTGTTTCGGCGACAGGGGTTCAACATGTAAATGGTAACTCGATTTCAGGAACGTTTACCCGCACGAATACTGCGGCCAGCGGTGCCCTCATTTTATTTACAAGTTTGGCAAATTCGTTAGCCGGCGCTGTCATTACTAATAGTAATAACAATTTTTCAAATTTAACCGTAAGTGGCGCAGCAACTATTTCCGGTTGGATAAATACCGACGGCGGCAATGGCACCAAAAGCATACAGGGAAACACTTTTACCAAATGGACGGCTGGAACAGGGGCTATTACTGCTATGAATTTAAACATCTCTGGAACGGATAACGCCACATCAGGAAATGTGATAAATAATATTACCAGCGGTGCAAATATTACATGTATAACAACGGGAGTTGGAAACGATAATATATTTTCCAATACCATCGCTTCTATAACATCCACGGGTGGAGGAGCAACCATGGTAAATGGAATTATAGTGACGGCTGGCACTACCAAGAATATTTATAAAAATTCGATTAGTGGCCTTCATGCTGATTATAGCGATGTTGGTGGCGGATCTGGCCCGGATTTACTATCCGTAAATGGTGTATGGGTCTCAGGTGGCAGCACAATAAATGTCAATGAGAATAAAATTTTTGGATGTACGGCAGATGCTATTAACTCGGGAACTTTAAATGGCGTTATTGTTTCCGGCGGAACAACAGTAAATGCTTACCGCAATAAGGTTTATGATTTGTCTTCGAACAGTACGGCTATCAATGCAGGTGGTGTAAGCGGATTTATGGTATTCAACAAAGCCGGAACTGTTACAAATATTATTAATAACATTATCGGGGATTTCCGCACGCCGGTTACCAGCAATACTGATGCGTTTAGGGGTATTACCATTACCACAACTACCGCATCTAACATAAATGTCTACAACAATACAATTTATTTTAACTCAACTTCAAGCGCAACTAATTTTGGTTGCACTGGTATTTATCATGCCGGAAATTCAAACAGTGCGATAGGCATGTTGGATTTGCGCAACAACATAATCTCTAACATTTCTACTCCGAAAGGGAGCGGTATGATTGTGGCTATGCGGCAATATCAGACCGGTGTAAGCAATTATGCTTCTACGTCGAATAGCAATATGTTTTATTCAGGCACTCCCGGTCCATCCCGGGTTATCTACAATGATTATTATTCAAGTTCCGATCAAACGCTGGCGGCTTTTAAGGCAAGGCTCGGTAACCGGGAAGGACTATCTTTTACAGAAGATGTGACCGTGAATTTCTTAAGTCTTGCCGGTTCATCTCCCTTATATCTTCACATTGATTCTTCTATATGCACAAGGCTTGAAAGCGGTGGAGTAAGTATAGCCGGCGTTGTTGATGATTACGATGGACAAATACGGCAGGGAAATCCGGGGTATGTAGGCACGGGCTCTGCACCGGATATAGGCGCTGATGAGTTTGAAGGAAATGCGATACCGACAGCGGTACTTAGCGGATCTTCAACTATATGTAATGGATCGGCTGCAACTTTATCATTGGCAGTTATTGGTAATGGCACTATTTCAGGAAAGCTTTCTGATAGTACTTATTTTAGCGGTACGGCGCCAACGATTACAGTGAATGTAAGCCCATCCAGCACCACAACCTACACCATCGCTACTTTAAATAACAGTGTATGTACAGCCATTACATCAGATAAATCCGGAAGTGCAGTTGTTACTGTTGCAGCCAGGCCAACCGCTGTTTTAAGTGGTACCCAAACTATTTGTAATGGAAGCTCAGCCATTTTATCTTTCGCCGCGACCGGCACAGGAACTATTTCCGGAACATTGTCGAACGGCATAGCTTTCAGCGGCACAGCGCCAACGATTACGGTAAGTGTAAGCCCGTCAACCACAACTGTCTATACGATCGCCACCTTGACAAACGGCAGTTGCGCCTCTATAGCTGCTGATAAAACAGGAAGCGCAACTGTAACGGTGAACGCAAGGCCTACAGCAGCTATAAGCGGAACGCAAACTATTTGCAGCGGAAGTTCCGCAACTTTATCCCTGGCGGTAACGGGTTCGGGTACCATATCCGGAACGCTTTCAAATGGCAGCAATTTCAGCGGGACGACCCCCACTATTACCGTAAGCGTTTCACCAATTTCAACAACTACTTATACCGTCGCCAGTTTAACTAACGGTTCATGTACATCCATAGCGGCTGATAGAACCGGCAGTGCAGTGGTGACCGTGACTACACCACCATCCGCAACAATCTCTTACCCAGGAAGCCCTTATTGCCAAAGCGGTGGGATGGCCACAGTAACCCGTACCGGTACTTCCGGAGGTACATATAGCTCAACATCAGGACTGACAATTAGCGCCGCCACAGGTGATATAAACCTGGCTACAAGTACACCCGGCACTTATACGGTTACTTACACCGTAGGTGCCTCGGGAGGTTGTGCTATATATACTAATATGGCATCTGTTTCTGTTTCTGCAAATATTGGCAATAATCAATTAGACTATGTAAATGGTAGCCATGGAACGCTTTGCTCAACTGTGCCTGAGAATTCAACCGCGGTGTTAAAGGCACCTTCAGGAACCATATTCATTACTGTTGGTTTTGCAAGCTATGGTACACCCGGGGGATCATGTTCTGCGTTTACCACCGGAGCCTGCAATGCAACCACAAGCCAACCTGTAGTTGAAAGTTACTTACTTGGAAATAAGACAGCGTCAATACCAGCTACCAACGTGGTTTTTGGAGACCCATGCAGCGGGACCGGTAAAAACTTATACGTGCAAGCAACCTATACGCAGCCCATCTGTGGGGGAACCACACCTGGTACCATTTCCGGAACCACGCCCACAGGAGGAACCGGTTCTTACACTTATTTTTGGGAGCAAAGTAACACCAGCTCTTCTACTGGTTTTGGCAGTGCTTCGGGCACGAATAATGCAAAGGACTATATTCCTGGAACACTAACACAAACAACCTGGTACAGAAGGACCGCCGCCTCTGGAAGTTGTAGTAACACTTCATTCGCTATTCAAATAACAGTTACGCCAAATCCGTCTGCTGCCATTTCGTATCCCGGCAGCCCTTATTGCTCTGGCGCAGGAACGGCCAATGTGACCTTAACCGGAACAACAGATGGCACTTTTACATCCACCGCAGGCCTTGCAATAAATTCGGTTTCCGGGGCCATTACTTTAGGATCAAGCACTAATGGAACTTATACAGTAACCTATACCGTTGCAGCCGCCGGCGGCTGTTCTCAATACCAAAACACTGCTTCCGTTACGGTAGTAGCGCCAGGCACGTGGTCAGGGGCAGTTAATACAGATTGGAACAATAGTGGTAACTGGCTATGCGGCGCGATACCCACAAGCAGCACAAATGTAACAATACCCGGTGGCCTCAGTAATTATCCGGTTATCAACTTAATTACGGCATCAGTCAATAACATAAATATTCAAAACGGTGGCGCCGTCACAATAAACGCAGGAACTTTACAAATTGCAGGGAACATAAGCAATACCGGAGCTTTTTATTCCGCCAATGGTGCTGTTGAATTAATTGGAACATCGGCTCAAAATATTCCTGCAAATGCATTCGATAATAATGCTATCTATGATTTAATAATTAATAACACCAGCCCAGGTGGAATTACACTTGGTGGTGCTCTCGATATTTATGGTTCGTTAACATATAGTGGAACCGGAAAAAAATTCAACACCAATGATCTGCTTACTTTAAAATCAACGGCCTTAAATACAGCCTGGGTGGGGGATATGACTGGTAATATTATCAGCGGCGATGTAACGGTAGAAAGATATCTCTCCTCCCGAAAAGCATGGCGATTCCTTTCTGTACCTACCAATACAGCGCAAACAATCAGGCAGACCTGGCAGGAAGGATGCGGGAGTAACCTGAATTGCGTTACCAATTATGGAACACAAATAACCGGCGCCGGCGGCACAGCGGCAGGGTTTGACCTGTATACAGCTACTCCTTCTCTAAAAACTTATAATCCTGTTGCTAATACTTTCGTAGGTGTGCCGGGTACATCAGTTAATATAAAATCAACAGTAGGCTATATGCTATTCGTGCGGGGCGATAGGGGCGCAACAACTTTTTACGCTCCTCCTACTGCAACAGTGTTGCGTACCAAAGGCAACTTATTTACAGGTGATCAGGCAGCCATTTCAGTAGGCTCTTCCTTGTTCGGGTCCATAGGAAATCCATTTGCCGCATCAATTGACATGCGTAACATATCAAGGACGGGTATAAAAAATTTCTTTTATATATGGGATCCGAACCTAAGCGGCTATTATGGATTAGGAGCCTATCAAACATTCTCCCATAATGGACTGGACTATGTGGTAACACCCGGCGGAGGAAGCTATGGCCCTGGTGGAAGTGTTTGTAATTTTATTCCAAGCGGGCAGGCCTTCTTTGTGCAGGCAACAGCTACAGGCGGAAGTATTACATTTAAAGAAGCAGCCAAAACTACGGGTAGTCTTTTAGTAGCAAGCCCCGTACGTGCTCCGGGCCAGCAATTGCGCACAAACTTATATGGCATAAACGCCAACGGCAGCACTTACGTTGCAGATGGTACGCTTATCAACTACGACGATGCATACACAAATGCCGTTGATGATATGGATGGAATTAAGTCTGCAAATACAAATGAAAATCTTTCAATAAGATCAGGTGCTGCGGTATTGGTAATAGAAAGAAGACATTCAATAGATCAGCAGGATACCGTGCAATTCAATCTGGGTGGTGTAAGGGTGCAGGCGTACCGCTTTGAGTTTATTGCAGATAAACTGGACGAACCCGGATTGACGGCCTATTTTGAAGATAGTTACCTAAAGACGAAAATCCCGTTAGACCTCGGTGGGACAACGATTGTGAACTTTACCATTGCAAACATTCCGGGTTCATACGCCTCAAATCGCTTCAGGATCGTATTCGCTCCTGCCAAGCTACTCCCGCTGAATATTACAAGCGTAAAGGCCTACCGTCAGAATAAAAACATCCAGGTAGAATGGAATGCGGAAAACGAAGTAAATGTTTTACGATATGAAGTAGAGCAGTCCGAAGATGGAAATCAATTTAAAAAAGCTCAGACCGTCGCTGCCAGGAATACTATTGCAAGCACATACGTCTGGACAGATGTAAATGCTTTGGCAGGATTTAATTATTACAGGATAAAAAGTATAGATGTAAATGGAAAAGTTACTTATAGTAAAATTGTAAAAGTTTTTATGAGTTCGAATGAGACGATGATATCAGTGTTTCCAAACCCGGTAAAGAATGGAGTCATCGACCTGCAGTTCCAGAACCAGGCAGAAGGTACTTATGCAATAAGATTAATGAATAAAAGTGGCCAGGTAATGGTCAGCAGGGAAATAAACCATGCGCCCGCCGCCAGGATCGAAACTATACCTTTTGACAAATATATCCCTAATGGAATTTATCAATTAGAGGTAACAAGGCCTGATAAAACACAGTTAAATATTAATGTGATCTACTAAATTCCATTTAGTTCTTCCAGGATAAATTAATCATTGATTTAATCATCATTGCTAAGTAAACTGGTTATCAGGTGTAAACTTTCAGAGGCAATTTTTAATTCTGAATAAGTTTTTCTATTATTGCAACCCGTACAAAACCTAAATTATGAAAGCTGCCTTACGACTGTTACCGGTATTATTTGCATGTGTTTTATTTGCGTCCTGCCAAAAAGAACTTACCGACCCCATGACACCAGTGACACCGCCGGTTATCACTCCTTATGATTCTGTTACACTTTTGTCGCGATTTGCTTTTATTGATATTAATTCATCTCCATCCGATACAACAGGCTATTACGATTTTGTTTACGACAGCTTGCATAGAGTTACTAACATAAAGGTGTACGATTATAGTAACAATGGGGTAACCTCTTTACAAGGAGAATATACTTATCACTATACCAGCAACGATACACTTGCCTGGAAAAAAACTGAAACAGACTACGATCCCGCAAATGGATACACATATAGTTATTTCTATTTTTATGATGCACAGCAAAGGCTTATAAAGGATTCAGTTTTTTATGAATCAACCGGGGAAGTGCATAATTACACCTATTCCAATACAATGATTACGATGAAGGGAAGAGCTTTTGATCCCAATGATCCCTCCTACATATTTGATGAAAGGGATACCGGTTTTATAGGAAATAGCGGTAATATTACTCAAACAAATTCTTATTATGACACTGATTCCACCAAACATTTCCTGGCTTATGATAATCATCCTAACCCCTTTTTACCGTTGAATATACGCTCGACATATAATCCTGTACCGGGATATAATTTTTATCTTGAAGATCTAAATCTCCAGAGAAACAATATAATTACCTCTAATGGTGTTTTTAATTCATCTACTGTAACGTACACTTATACATACAACACAGCAGGCTATCCTTCTACGGTGAATATTCATTTTGAAGATGTTCCGCAGGATGATTACAACATGGTATTTTTCTACAAGAAATATTAATTTTCTTAATAACATCTGCTGACGATTAATTACTGAAGTTTGCTATCAATGAAATTTTTTAAATTCCCCATTTCAAAAGTATTACTGAACATTCGCTTTTGAAAGACATAGGCTGCATTTTCTGCGATAATGGAATAAAAACTTATCATTCTCTTTCATCTTTAAAGCCTTTTTCCATGGGGTACTAAACTCAATACCGTCACCGCGTTTTTCTACTCCCCATTGATTATACTTGCCGCCGGATCAAAATGTGACATTGGAGTATAAAAAAAAGTAAGCATCTTTGGAAAACCACTTCTGAAGATG
>JBBPZF010000356.1:0-5404 GCA_038199105.1 Chitinophagales bacterium
CAAAGTACTTAGTTTTGTTCTGTAATATTTTAAACATAGTAATACATTAATCATGACAAAATCTGCTTTTTTAACCTTAACATTTTTAATCGCATCAAAATTGCTTCTTGCTCAAGCTTTACCAGGCAAAATTACCGGGAAGGTAACTGACGGAGGAGATCAGAAAGTTATAGATGCAGCGACTGTTTCGCTGCTAAAAGCTACCGACTCTTCTTTGGTCAAAATTAGCCTGACTGATAAAAACGGCAATTTCTTCTTCGATAATCTTTCCAATGGAAAGTTTCTTTTGATGGCGACATCAATAGGCCACCTAAAAGTTTATAGTTCCTCACTTGAAATTAAAAATGGGGAAACCATTTCCGCCGGGGCGCTGCAATTAAAAGAGAACGTAAAAACGCTCAATGCAGTAACCGTAGAGGCCGTTATCAAAAAGCCATTTATAGAAAGGAAGATTGATCGCACGGTTATAAATGTAGATGCATCAATTACTAATGCCGGAACAACTGCTTTGGAAGTATTAGAAAAAGCGCCAGGTGTTACTGTAGATAAAGATGGGAATATTAGTTTGAAAGGTAAGCAAGGCGTGACAATAATGATGGATGGAAAACCTGCTTATCTGAGCGGGCAAGAGCTTGCTAACCTGCTAAAAAATATGCCTTCATCTGCCATTGATCAAATTGAAATAATGACCAATCCTTCTGCTAAATATGATGCTTCCGGCAACTCGGGCGTAATCAATATCAAGACGAAGAAAAATAAAATGAAAGGCATTAACGGAAGCCTTAGCGCATCCATTATTCAAAGTAAGTTTACAAGAACTAATAACAGTTTAAATCTAAATTATCGTACAGGCAAGGTAAATATCTTTGGCAATTATGGCGTTTCTTACTGGCAGGGTTACAACGACCTGACGCTTCAAAGAAAATTCAGAAATGTTTCTACTAAAGAACTGGAAACGATTTTTGATCAGTCATCGTTGATGAACCATAATTCTACTTATCAGAACCTTAAAGTTGGAATGGATTTTTATGCAAATAAAAAAACTACCCTTGTCTTTGTATTTTCCGGTTATATAAATCCCGGTAAAAATGATGGAGACAACACCACGCTTTTGAAAGATGCCCATAACCAGACTGATTCTATCTTAAAAGCCGTAAGTACACAGAAACGTAATTCAAACAACTTCTCTGCTAATTTTAATATGCGCCATGAGTTTGATACCACAGGAAAGGAATTTACCGTTGACATGGATTACCTTACTTATTATCAAACATCCGATCAGTTATTTAATAATAGTTTTTTGTATCCTGATTATACCCCAATAAGGCCTACCAGCCAATTGATAGGAACGCTGCCTGCAACTGTAAATATTTACTCGGCAAAAACCGATTTTACTTTTCCTCTTAAAAAATCAGCAAAGCTTGAAGCAGGCTTAAAGAGCAGCTATGTAACCACTGATAATAACGCCTTATATCAAAATAAAACATCAATTGGCTATGAAACAGATGAAGGCAAAACGAATCATTTTATTTATAAAGAAAACATAAATGCCGCCTACTTAAATTACAGCAGGCAGATTAAAAAATGGGGTTTGCAACTCGGCGTGCGTGCAGAGAATACAAACGCGCAGGGCCACCAGGTGGGAAATTCCACAAGAGCCGATTCATCATTTACTAAAAATTATGTAAACCTTTTCCCCACGGCATATCTAAGTTTTGAAGCAGATAAGAAAAATACATTTTCTGTAAACTATGGCCGCCGTATTGATCGGCCTGCTTACCAGGATTTAAATCCATTTTATTATTTTCTTGATGAATACACTTACGAAGTGGGTAACACTTTATTGCAGCCGCAGTTTACCGATAATATTGAATTGTCGCACACATACAATGGATTTTTAACCACTACCATTAATTATAGTAAAACAAACAACGCTATTTCTGATGTATTAAAACAAATTACCAGCGAAAGAAAAACATTTCAAACTAAAGACAATATAGCTTCTAAAACAAATTATGGGCTTGCAGTGAGTGCTAACTTTCCGGTTACTAAATTTTTCTCTACCAATATATACACCAATGTAACGCATGATAATTTTCAAGGTGACCTCAATGGTGCTTACCTCGATGTGAACAACATCACCTTCTTCTCGAATATAAGTAACCAGTTTAAGTTTAAAAATGGCTGGAGTGCAGAACTAAGTGGCTGGTACAGGTCAAAAGGAATAGAAGGGCAAATAGTGGAAAACCCAATGTGGCGCATGGATGCCGGGGTAGCAAAACAGGTTCTGAAAAACAAAGGAACGCTAAAATTGAGTGTGAGAGATATATTTCAGTCACAGAATTTCACCGGCTATGTGAAATACCAGGACATTGATGTGTATATAAAAAATACAAGAGATAGCAGAGCTGCCTCGCTTACATTTAGCTATCGTTTTGGTAAGCCGATTAAAAATCAACAACGCAGAAAAACAGGCGGCGCTTCTGAAGAACAGAACCGCGTTAAAACAGGTGATAACTAAGAAATAGTAAACTTAATAAATAAAAAGGCTGTCACGAAGCAAAATTTTGTGACAGCCTTTTTTGCATATCGGGGAATAATATATTGCTCGTTCATAATTTAAAATCCATCCCCATCCAGCATATTTCCAAGATCGCCAAGAATACTGCCTTCTTCTTTGCGGTCTACACTATAACTTAAGATGCGGCTTGCAAGGCGGCTGATGGGTAACGTTTGTATCCATACTTTTCCAGGCCCTCTTAATGTAGCAAAGAACAATCCTTCACCGCCGAAAACGGAATTACGAATTCCGCCAATGAATTGTATGTCATAATTTATATACTGTGTCAAAGCAACAAGGCAGCCGGTATCTATCTTTATCATTTCGCCTGCCTTCAATTCTTTTTCAAATACATGCCCGCCGGCATGTACAAATGCAAGGCCATCGCCCTCGAGCTTTTCCATTATGAAACCTTCGCCGCCAAATAAGCCGGTGCCGAGGCGCCGCTGAAAATCAATACCGATGCTTACTCCCCTGGCTGCGCAAAGAAAAGCGTCTTTCTGGCAAATAACTTTGTTGCCTAATTCCATAAGGTCAAGGGCTATTATTTTACCTGGGTATGGCGAAGCAAAACTTACTTTCTTTTTTCCTGCATCCACGTTGGTAAACGCTGTCATAAATAAACTTTCGCCTACAAGCAAGCGCCTGCCTGCGCCTAATATTTTGTTGAAAATGCCTCCTGTATTTTGCCGCTGACTGCCATCACCAAAAATGGTTTGCATTTGAATGCCATCGTCCATCATCATAAAGCTGCCGCTTTCAGCGATAGCGGTTTCATTGGGATCAAGTTCTATTTCTACGTACTGCATTTCCTCGCCATAAATGCGGTAATCTATTTCGTGGTTGTTGCGCATTGTTTTGTTGTTTAAATTAGTTTACAAGTCGTACAAATTTAAACACAAGATGCCAATGTTTATTTTGAGCTTGTTTTGAAAAATAAGGCGCAACTTTCCTTAAAATATTATAATGTTTCCTGACTTTAAACCTGGTTACACACATATTTGTAATAATAAATGCTGGATAATAATGTTGTGAGTTCCACTGTATCTGGCAATGCCTTTTAGAAACCAGCAAATACTTCCTTTATAAAGAAAAATAAACAGCATTGCACATTCCCGTGCCTTGCAACTTTCTATTCTTTTTTTGTGTCATGAAGATTGATATATTGAAAAACTTGATCTATAACAATTTTGCAAAGGTTTGCAAACGAGCCGGAAAATTTTTTCGTAAATAGTGGTCATACCGAACAATAAAAAATAACAAATTAAGTTAAAGCTGTGAGCATTGGTATACATATACATTTAAAATAAATAAAAATGATGAAAACTATTTTATACACCCTCGTTTTGGGTATCGTATTATTATCTTCTTCTTGTAAAAAACATGAGCAGAAACCTGTCACTCAGCCGGTGGAATTTACTTCTACCGTCTACAAGTTTTTAGGAGCCTACGACTCATCTGGCAAGCCTGATTATTTGTTACCAAGGGAAAAGATTTCCTCTTCTTTATTGTCTTATATTAATAGCATACTTATCAATGGTAAAGATTTAAGAACTACGCATCCGGAATTGCTGAATAACCCTGCAATAGCAGATATTGTTATTACCAAGACTTCTGATGTTTTCCTAACATTTATTGAGCAAGGCGCAGGGCTGGCTAATGCTCTTGGCTTTTATACCTACGCCACTGGTCAGTCCCCCGCCACCGCAAAGGATATAAAAGCTATTACTTATGTTTTTCCTAATGTTGGGGGCAAAAGTCCGTTACGGGCAGGTGATAAAGTTAATATTGGAAGATTTGAAGCAGGCACATCTATTGGATTTGTTTTAATGCGCAACGCGTGGCAAATGAATACTGCTACACTAAATAATAACGCCGTTCACTTTTGCTCAAACGATACATTAAATCCGGAAGTTGATCCTAAATTAAAGAAGCATGCGGTTTTAATTAATTATCCTCCTGAAGATAAAGTACTGGTGGGGTTCGAAGATGCCGACAGAACGACTCCTACCTGTGACCATGATTTTAACGACCTGGAATTTTATTGCCAGGTGGTTAATTAAATCTCTTTATTCATTTTTGCGGTGGTGGTTATAACGATTGGTGAAAAGTTCTTAATAAAAGTATTGTTCTGATACAAATTTGACCGTCTTTCACCTCATAGAGTATTATTTTGTTTATTTGTATTTTTCCATGTTTTTGCAGGTGATATCCATTTCTCTCCAACAGCAAAATGGTTTCCGCTTTGCTTCCGCAAGGTAATTTCACTGGTGAGATAGTGACTTTTCTGTGTGTTATCAAACTCAATAATTTTTCGTGCATATACTTTGTCCATGTTGTTGAACAGGGATCGTTAATCAGGCGATAGTTCTTACAGTGGCTATAACAGTTTTTCGTACACAATAGGCGGAAGACAAACTGCTATTAATGAACCCAATTAAAACAGCAATTAAAAACAATTTGTAAAAAATGTTATGCAGTAGGAAAAGATTAAGTTTTGATGAATTACCTGAAGAAATGAAAAAAGATATTCGAGAATTAAATAATGGTTCTCTTAAATTTTTTCATTGCGAAAAATGCGATGAAATCAGTATTAGTTTTGAGCTTGTATCCTTTTAAATAAATTACTCTTTTATATACACCTAACCGATTCAGCTTTGCGCAGGCGGGATAATAGAATTCCGTCTGCCGGAACTGTTGACAAATTTAAATGATTGCTCATTGTTATTACTATTGTTCAGCAGAGTTACTTCAGATGGAAATACGGCTGAAACACCCACCAGTGATGATTGTTAGCAGGTTAGCCCGGCAAAATAAAATATGCCAGATACTGCCACGGCTTTA
>JBBPZF010000357.1:0-2174 GCA_038199105.1 Chitinophagales bacterium
ATCTAAAAAAGAAAACTCTACCTCAATACAAGTAAGCGATGAAGGCCTGGAACTAATTGAATTCATCAGCCTTGATTGCACCAATACAGCAGGCGCATGGAAAAGTGATGAAGAAATAAAAATTGATAAGAACGGTTTCGTTATAAAGAACGGAACAAAAACCAAAACCTTTTGGGATGGTAAGATCAGTGCAGATAAAAAGCCACTGCGGATGAAGGTCAGGAGCATTGCCGGAGATGAAACGATTATAATATTGTAATCCTGGCTTAGCGATTAACAGCTTTTATGATTTGTGTTATTACTCCAGGACAGTTCAGTCAATTTGCAAACTCTTTCCTACAAGCCGCTCATTAATTTCGGCCCGGAATTATATTCAAAATCTACTAAAATATCTTCTCTTTTATAAAATACAAAGGCAGGAAGAACCTGGGGAGCATATTCCATTTTGAATTCTCCTATCCTGTTGTTTATTCGCTTGTATTTTACATTCGCTAACTCAGGATTATTGAGGATTTTACACGAAGCAACCCGGCGGTTGCCCACAATAACAATATACTTTCCCTGCTGCCGACTTTCTATTACAAGCAATGGTGCGCCCGGATAAAAGTCATACGTTCCTATGGAAGCGATAAGATCAAAAAAGTTTGAATCTGAGAGCATCCATTCAATTATATCCTTTTCACTTTTCCCGTGCATTCTTTCCGGAAGCCGGTCATTAAAAGGATCGAGTTGTAAATCTTCAATGTGCGCTTCAACAAATTTTTTGTATTTCATTTCATCGAATTTTTAATTATTAATTCTAAAAGAAATGTTAGCGCAATATTGGTGTTTTGTGTAGTACCCAAGGCAGGCCATCTCTACATCACATAAAGTTAGTGTAACTGGATTTCTATCTATCCAATATTCTAAAACTAAATTCAGCCTTTACTGGTATCACTAAAGGAAAATTATGTTCAGTTATACAAATTATGCCTGTGATAAAAGCGCTGAATTTCCCCATGTGTTTGACACCTTTTCAAAAAGTATCACCTCTTAGCTGCATCCAAAGCTTCACCTCCATTAATATGCACAATATTATTTCACCCACAATTCATCTACACCTTCTTGGTTCCTTACCCTCTGATCCTATAACAATTCGCTTCTTATTCGATTATAGACCGGTTGTTATTCGATCTATAGCAATCGAATAACAACCGCAATAAATGCGACTGCCAATCGTTATTTATTTTGTTGAAACTACTGAATGGTGGTAGATATTATTCACATCGATTAAACTAAAAAACATCATGGCAAAAATCCCAAATGGCATCCTCGGTGAATTCATCGGCACGGCCGGTAATGTATCAGGCTATATGCGGTATGGCGTGAATTTCATAAGAACAAGGAGAAACAAATCTACCAAACCAATTACGGAGAAAAGGCTGATACAGCAACAAAAAATAAAAGTATGTAACCAGTTTACAAAACCCTTTGCAGGGCAGGGTTTTTTCTCCATAACCTTTCCGGCAAATGGTAAAACAAACTCCGGCTATAACAGGGCCACCAGCGCTTTGATGAGCCAGGCAGTTGTCGGCGTATATCCTGCCATGGCTATAGAATGCTCCTTGGCGCTTATTTCGAAGGGCAACCTGCCGTCAGCCGTACAGGCAGTTATAGCCCAGGATGCCGCAGGCGATCTTGTATTTACGTGGACTGATAACGGCGGCACCGGCATTGCAAAAGCTAATGATACCGCCGTGGTATTGGCTTATTTTACTGAGCTAAAGCAAGTGGTATATTCATTAAATGCGGGAAGTCGGGGCGACGGAACTGCCACTTTGGTATTGCCTCCGGTAAGTGGCATAGCCGAAACGTGGATCGGCTTTGTAAGCCGGGATAAAAACGACGCAGCAAACAGCGTTTATACGGGAAGGTTAGTTATATAAATTCCCCGGTCATAAGAAGTGACACCTTTTTGAAAAGGTATCATTTCTTAGAGGATAGTCCATTAAGTTTGGTTATGCAAATTTATATCTGCGATAAAGGCCCTGAAAGTGCGCGATATACTAACGCAGGGTGCAGCCCTGCGATTAATACGATGCAGCCGCCGAAGATCATGGGAGCGATACTAAGATCGGTTGTTTCCTAAGTGGAACCATTTCATGCAGGCAACCTAGTTTAAAGAGTATAACGGG
>JBBPZF010000358.1:0-2174 GCA_038199105.1 Chitinophagales bacterium
CTACAATAGCAGGGTAGCAGCCTGTGTCAATCATCTCAACCATGAGCTACCAAGCTTCGCGTTGGTGGATTATGGACTAAAGCACGAAGAGCAGAGTTGTATTTTAATAGAGAGAGGAAGATTTTTCGGCATGGGATATTTACCGTCTGATATAAATATTAAAACCACAGCGGATCTTAAATCTTACCTAACACCGCACGCAGAAAATGATTATATACGCGGCTTAATTTTTCAACATGCAACGCGATATCCGCATAAAAAAATTCCGTTACTCAATTAGCGTTTCAAGAAGGTTTATAAATTCTTTTCTTGAAATAAATTCCGCTCCAAGGCTTTCAAGATGCGCTGTATAAACCTGGCAGTCAATAAGCTTCACTCCTTGCTTCTCTAAAAATTTTACATAATTTATAAAAGCGAATTTACTGGCATTGCTTTCTGATGCAAACATACTTTCACCAAAAAAAACGCTGCCCATTTGCACGCCATACAAGCCACCAATTAACTTATTATTCCTCCATGTTTCAGCACTATGTGCCAAACCTTTTTTAAACAAATTAATATAAGCGTCTTCAATCTCGTCTGTTATCCATGTGCCCGGTTCACCGCTTCTTTTTGCCTTGCGGCAACTTTTTATTACACCGGCAAAATCCTGGTCAACTGAAAATTTAAATTCATTTTTTTTTAAAACTCCCTTCATGCTATGGCTTACTTTTATGCTGGAAGGTAATAAAATAAAACGCGGATCAGGGCTGTACCAGCAGGCTGGCTCGCCTTCATTATACCACGGAAAGATTCCATTTTTGTAAGCGTTAACTAATCTTTCGAAAGATAAACTTCCACCGATAGCAAGCAACCCATCGGCATCTGCTAATTCAACTTGAGGAAAATTTGTTTGTTCCTCTGGAATAAAAAAAGCCATTAAAGTTTTGTTATAATAAAACCGGGAAGATAAGACAGCTTAGAATTAAGAAAAGATCGCATGTTGTTAATGCTCGGAAAGCTGCTCTACAGTAGCGCCGATACCGCGGTCGGTGATGGAATCACACATCGGCTTAAGAAGTTCGTACGTACCGTCTTTTACAGCATATTTTCCTTTGGAATGTATAATCATTGCGCATTGCTCAGCCTGTTCCTGCGAATGGCCGCAGATTTCTATCAAGGTTGTGATCACCCAATCAAATGTGGTTACTTCATCATTCCATACAATCAGTTGGCATGTATTGCTTTCCTCCAGCAATAAATCAGTTTCAAATGCCTCTTTTGTGTAGGGTTTAATTGTCTCCATAATTTAAAATATTGTTTCAAAATTACAGATTTAAAATTTAAATCATCTGGTGGGCTATTTCTTAATTTTTATTGAAACTAAAATTCAGGCATTGAATTTGGATAAGGAGGTGTTTGAATAAACAAAATTACAAATTGGTCTAATCAAACCTTAAAAATTTCAACATGAAACACTACTTAAAATTTTTCTCATCGGTCCTTATATTTTCTTTTTTGATGGGAAACGTTGACGCACAAACGAAAACTAAAATCAAAACAAAAACGACGGCTGCTCCAAAGTTTGTCGAAAAAAGCTTCGGCACTCCTTCGTCTGTTGCTGATGTTACTGATATCTCTGATAGCAGCAAAGCCTATAGCAGCGTTCAAAGCCTGCTGGATAAACATGTTACATTAACCTACGGTGACAATACTTTCAAGGGTAATGAACCAATAAGAAGAGGAGATTTTGTAGTTGCTTTAAATTCGTCGCTTGATGCCCTGAAACAAGTAGCTGCAAGCAACGGTATTGATAGTTCATTTAACGTTGCTAATACATCTGGTAATACAAATATGTCGGCAGCGTCTGTTGCTGACAATACAAACGCTTCGTCAAATAATACGACTCCCGGCTTTACTGATGTACAGGAAAGCAGTGTTTATTATCCAGCAGTACAAGGTTTAACGGCTAAAGGTGTAGGTGATCCTTTTACTGATTCTAAAAAATTAAATGCCGGAGCAGCCATGAGCGAAAGCGAAGTGTATGATGCCCTAAATAAAATATTTGGATATGATAAAAGTGGCATGAATCCTTATGCGAAAACTATGAGCCGCGACAAATTTGCGATGGTATTAAACAATGCAGTTTCTCAAAAGCTAATGGAAGAATATGCAATGGTTGATAAAAATAATGC
>JBBPZF010000359.1:0-3461 GCA_038199105.1 Chitinophagales bacterium
GGGAGCTGATCTTCAAACTAAATTGAAAGCTGTACTGAACTAAAAACCTTTTTAAATAATTCTCATTGCTTTACAAAAAGCAGTCAGGACGAAAGGGAGAGCCATCCAAAAATACTCCCTGAGAAAAACCAGCATTAAAATTATAATGATAGAGGAGATGAAGAAAAATATCCAATACATGCCAACCGGTTTCGCATCATTCATTTGAAATAGATTTTGCACAAATATATTACATCGGCTTTAAAATATCTTTAGTTTCCATTTCAAATTTTGGTTCCTTTTAGCTTCAAGTGTTTCCAATTACATTTTTTATCGCATATTTTCCCTTGCCTACCTTTTATTTTTGATAAAAATTCTTGGTATAATTTTTTTAGATCAAAATTATTATAGATTATCAATCGGTTATGA
This sequence comes from Chitinophagales bacterium, assembly GCA_038199105.1. Classification (GTDB taxonomy): domain Bacteria; phylum Bacteroidota; class Bacteroidia; order Chitinophagales; family Chitinophagaceae; genus Ginsengibacter. Next base: position 409 of record JBBPZF010000359.1, read on the forward strand.
AGGTGCTATAAAATTTTATTGATAAATTGACGCTTTATTATCCTCTTTCCCCATAACTTCGCAATCCTTTAAAAAAAGCCGGGATAGCGGCAATAATAAACCGGTTTCAAAAAAAGATTGAAACCTTTAAAAAAAACAAATGAGCAAATTACATTTCACCACTAAACATGCGAACGAGGCTACCGTGCAACGTAATTGGTACGTTGTTGACGGCACTAATCAAACCGTTGGTCGTATGTGCGCTAAAATAGCGTCCGTTCTCCGTGGTAAGAACAAACCTTATTACACACCTCATGTTGATTGTGGGGATTTTATTGTAGTTACCAACTGCGATAAAATAAAATTTACCGGGAAAAAACTGGAGGACAAAATTTATATCAACTACAGTGGCTACCCAGGCGGTAAAAAAGAAGAAACTGCTGGCGACCTTTTAAAGCGCCGCCCCGATGCAGTTATCGAAAGAGCGGTAAAAGGCATGCTGCCTAAAAACAGGCTTGGCCGTAAAATGTACAAGAAATTGTATGTGTATGCCGGGCCTGAACATCCGCACACAGCACAAAAGCCACAAACCTTAACTTTCTAAACCCATTTCCCTAACGGGATAAAATATAATATAATGGAAAAACAAAAGAATGCAGTAGGCCGCAGAAAAGCTGCAGTTACCAGGGTTTTCCTTTCCAAAGGAGACGGTAACATAACTATTAATGGAAAGGATTATAAAACTTATTTTCCACTCGTATATCTTCAAAACCAGGTGGAAGCCCCGTTTAAAAGTATTGAAGCTGCAGACAAATTTGATGTGGTAGTAAATGCAGGCGGCGGTGGTGTAAAAGGCCAGGCCGAAGCGGTGAAGCTCGGTATTGCAAGAGCTCTTTTACAGGTAAATCCTGAGTACCGTCCTGCGTTGAAAAATGCTGGTTTACTTACCCGCGACCCACGTGAAGTGGAGCGCAAAAAGCCGGGTAAGAAAAAGGCAAGAAAGAGCTTCCAGTTCAGTAAGAGATAATTGCCCCCTCCATCTCCCCCAGAAGGGGAGGGTTTGGGATTTTTTTTATAAAAGAAAGTTTAATAGATAACAATCTCTCAGAAGCCCTCCTCTGGAGGGTTTGGGAGCCAAATTTTAATAAATGGAAAATAGTACTTCTTTACAACAGCAGCTTTTGGAAGCCGGCGTTCACTTTGGACATTTAAAAAAGAAGTGGAACCCAAAGATGCTGCCTTATATTTTTGCCGAGAAAAAAGGCATTCATATTATAGACCTCAACAAAACAGTTGAAGGATTACAGGAGGCTGCGTCTGCATTAAAATCAATTGCCAAAAGTGGCAAAAAGATAATGTTTGTCGCTACAAAAAAGCAGGCAAAAGAAATAGTAACGGAAGCAGCCAAAAGAGTGAACATGCCTTTTGTAACAGAGCGGTGGCTTGGTGGTATGCTTACCAACTTCAACACTGTTCGCAAGAGCGTAAAGAAAATGCAGAGCATTGAAAAGATGCTTAGCGATGGTTCACTAGACAGTATTACTAAAAAAGAGCGGTTAACACTTACGCGTGACCGTGATAAAATGGAAAAAGTTTTAGGTGGTATCGCGCAAATCAGCCGTGTACCTGCAGCTTTATTCTTAGTGGATATAGGCCATGAGCATATTGCGCTTTCAGAAGCTAAGCGGCTTAATATTACCACCTTCGGAATGGTTGATACTAACTGCGATCCAAATAAAGTGGAGTTTTCAATTCCTGCAAATGATGATGCTACAAAATCAATTGCTATAGTTACAAATTATATAGTTGCAGCTATTGCAGAAGGTTTGGCGGAAAGACAGGCCCAGAAGGATGATGAGCCTACTGAAACGCAGGATGACACTGAGAATAAAGCAGCAAAATTTGAAGTTGGTAGTGATGAGGATAGAGAACGCCGGCGTCGAGGACAAAGCGGCGGAGGCAGAGGCCCCGGCGGACCGGGAGGACAAGGTGGGCCACCAAGACGTCGTACAACTGGCGGACCGGGTGGTGGCGGTAACAGACCGGGCGGACCGGGTGGTCGCAGATAATTAAAATATTTATGTACTAAGCTTTAGTGCTGCTATTAAACTTCATTGGCGTCGCACTCTTGTACATAAGTTCTTTATTCAGCTTTTAATAAATATTAAAATGAGTACTACAATAACTATAACGGCAGCAGACATAAACAAATTACGGCAGCAAACAGGAGCAGGCATGATGGATTGCCGTAAAGCTTTAACTGAAAGTAATGGCGACTTTGAAGGTGCTATCGATTACTTAAGAAAAAAAGGACAAAAAGTAGCAGCGCTTAGAGGTGATCGTGAGGCAAAGGAGGGAGTAGTTATCGCTAAAACCACTGAAGATAATAAGACAGGCTTCATAATAAATGTAAGCTGTGAAACTGATTTTGTAAGTAAGAATGCAGAGTATGTTGAATTTGCAAAATCTATAATGGAAGCTGCAATTATAAACAACGTAAAAAGTGTTGACGAATTAAATTCAGTTAAAATTGGTGAGGATACGGTTGCTGATAAATTAAATGAGCAGGTTGCAAAGATCGGTGAAAAGATAAGTGTCTCAAAGTTTGAAAGAGTGGATGCAGAATTTGTATCAGCATATATTCATGGGGCTTATAGAATGGGTGTATTGGTTGGCTTTAATAAAAATGCTGGCGAAACCGGTAAAGATATAGCTATGCAAATCGCAGCAATGAACCCTATTGCTGTCGACCATGCATCGGTAGCTCCGGAAGTTATTGCAAGAGAAAGAAATATTGCATTGGAGCAGGTAAAAGCAGAAGGTAAGCCGGTAGAAATGGCTGAAAAAATAGCTGCGGGAAAAATCAGTAAATTCTTCAAAGAAAATACATTGCTTGCACAACCTTTTGTAAAAGATAACAACAAGTCAGTATCTGAATATTTAAAAAGCATCGATGCTGATCTCAAGGTTATAGAATTTAAAAGAGTTGCACTAGGATAAAAAATTAGAAAGTATATATTTTAAGAGGCCGAAAGTTATTCGGCTTTTTGTTTTTATATCAATGAACTTTTTTA
>JBBPZF010000360.1:0-16541 GCA_038199105.1 Chitinophagales bacterium
ATGTTAATGTTATTTATACAATGTTATAATACTTGTTGCTGGCAGCAGATTTACTTCATTGCTATTTACCATTCCGTAATCCGTTGCATCATCACTCACTGATGTAATTATCTTCGAAAACTGCGATGGCAAACTATTTCCATTTTAATGTCATCGCCATTGGGTGAATCATTATCATTAACTAAATTACCGATGTGGTATTATTGGTATCATTTTGAAATGTCAATACATAAATATTATTGCCCTTAGCTATATTGGCGTCTTCTAACAGCTCGGGCCTGATATATTTGTAAATATTTTTTTCACGTTGTTTAGCGTGAATATGAATTTAATGATAAGGTTTATAAAACTAAAATAGATTAATTCAGCCCAATAGCCGTACTGTTCTATACTGGATACTTTTCATGCTGTACTCAGATGCCGGGCGCTTTAATTTATTACTTCAGAAATTTTGATCATGAAAGTGCTTTCATAAGCACGCCGCCACCGTTGTACAAAAATTCCGTATCGATGGGATTAATGCTGTCATTTTCAATTACCGTATTATTGAAATGAATACCGGAATGGGAGGAGGAAATTTTTTTAAACAGTGTGGGTGTATTATTGTATGAAGGAAAAATAAACATGCGGCTGAATACAAAATAAGTCTTGAATATCTCATCAGGTAAGATGTTTTGTTTTTATCATTGCATTTTTTCATAAATATTTTCACTTATAAATTTATTGCCGGAAAAATAATTTATTTATCTGTACTGTCAGCTAATATTTATTTACACAGTATGGTACAGTACACCTATAACTTAGAAACACTTCATTTTCGCATTATCATTTCCTGTACTCACCTGAATTTTATTTTTCGATAGCAGGTTAGGGTTATGGTTCAATACATTTAGAAAAAGACAACAAAGGCCCAAGCTTGGAATCCAGCAAACACCATAGTAAGTTATTTATAAACCCAACAAATGTTCCGACAATATTACCTGTCGGAGGAGTAAATCTAAAATAATATGCAATAGACTATTTATTAATTATTGCTGCAAGTTTTATTATCAATAGTGCAGAGAGCCAAATTACAAAGGGAAATTGGTTAGTGAGTGGTAGTGCAAGTTTTTCTCAATTGCAAAGTTCAAGTACAGCTACTGTGCAGTTTAAGCAAACAACTTTTCAAATCACCCCATTAGTGGGGTATTTTTTGAAAGATAAATTTGCTGTTGGGCTTAACCCATCACTTACTTATGGGAGTAATAATGTTGCTAACACCAATACGATTATTACTATTGGCCCCTTTGTTAGATATTATTTTCTTAAGCCGGAAAATATAATTAATCTATTTACACAAGGCAGTTATGCGTATGGAAGCAATACTGGTAAGGACAAACAACTGGCATAAAGCTAAATGCTTTTTCATTCTCTGGAGGGCCTGTTTTATATTTTAATAGCTCCGTAGGTTTAGAATTTATTATTACATATTCCACAACAAAAGTTGTTGGTTTCCCAGGAACTAATAACGAAATAAATTTTGGCATTGGTTTTCAAATTCATTTAGAAAAAGACAACAAAGGCTAAAACATAATAAAATAAGTATAACTCAATTAAAATAAACTATCAATGAAAAAAATAACTGTATCAATTATTGCAATCTTTATTTTAGTTTTTAATGCCAATAGCCAGATAGAAAAAGGAAACTGGTTGGTAGGGGGAAATGGTAGCTTTTCATCAATAAAAGAGTATGTTAGCCAGAATAATACGTCGGGTTTAAAATATGTGCTTATTTCAACAAATATTGGACATTTCCTAGCAAATCAGTTTGCTGTTGGATTAAGGGTTAAGTATTCTTATCAAAAAAGCTCTTATACAGGGGCTGATGCCAATTCATATTCAGAGTTCGGTGGAGGCCCTTTTGCAAGATATTATTTCTTAAAACCAGAGAAGCAGATCAATATATTTTCGGAAATAAATTACCAATACACAATTGCTAATACAAGTAATACTACGGATAAAGCCAATCGTAGTTCATTTGCCTTTTTAGCAGGCCCTGTTATTTTTTTTAATAATAACATCGGTCTAGAATTTACAATAGGCTATTCTACCACAAAAAATCATCCTTCCAATTCTAAAACTAATGCCCTACAATTTGGTATTGGTTTACAAATTCACTTAGAAAAAAACTAAAATCATGAAATCGAAATTTTTAATTGTAACATTAGTGTTACTAGCCTTGTGTACAAAAATATTTTCTCAAACAATTATTGACTATCAAACTATAAACCCCACAAACTGCAATATATTTTCACCAACAATTAATGTTAATAGCATCCCCCATAAAACAGTTTTAGGACAACCAACCTATAATACCACAAATAAATCTGTTATTTTAAAGTGCGACTATACAAGTAATTTTAATAAAGGAACTCAGTATAAGTTGCTATATCCCTTTAAGCAAGGTTATACTTATAAAATTACCATTAATGCAAAAAATATGACTACGGCTGCTTTTGGAAATGTATATGGCCAAATTGGCCTTTATATGGATAATGATAATAGTCTAACAAATGGAAATAATTCTTGTAATGGGCCAGAAGTTGTTTCGTTAACAGGCAGTGTCAGGACAATTAATCCAGATTTTTTCGTTGATTATGATTTTAATTTCTCTTCGATGTCATCTAATTATAGCACCTTCTATGTTTACTCAACGCCAGTTCCTGGATGCACTCCAATAATTCAAAATATAGAAATAAAAAAGATTACTATCACGGAAACCCCTCCTACGCCAACATTCACAATTACCCCTTCTTCATTAACGGTAGGCTGCGGTTCCACAACAGCCCAAACATTTACCGTAAATAATGTATATAATTCACCGGGTACATTATCTTATAACTGGAACCTGGGCGCTGCCAACAATGGCTGGCTATACAATGGGTCTGCGGCGCCACAAACATTTTCTACTACTTCCAACAGTATTGTACTTACTCCTTCTGGTACGGTGGGCATTACCTTATCAAACGTGGGTGTGGTTCCCGTTTTAAACAATGCGGCACAACCTGCGCTTACTTGCGCTGTTACCGTAAGCAATACTTCAAACCTGCCCCTATCTATCAATCAGCCATCTCCCGTATGTGGCGGAGGGTTGTTTTCTGTAAGCGGCCTTCCTGCCGGTTCTTCAGTAGTATGGTCTGCTAGTCCTCCTTCCAGTGTGTCTATCACCCCAAGCGGAAATAATGCGACTATCAGCAATAGTTTAAATCCCGGTGGGTATGTAAATATAACAGCCGCTGTTACATTGAGTAACGGATGCCAGCAGCAGGTAACCGCTTCAGGTGTTTACTTTGGCACGTATCCCACCACTGCAACTTATACGACAGGTAGTTCGCAGGCAACTACAGCCAATAGCCTTAATTATGTGCCACCTGTACAAACCATTGCGTTAACGGTAAATAATATTGGCGCCCCTAACGGTTCTTCATATACTTTTCAAAAAGTATATGGCAACAGCAATATATTTGTAAACGGGAAAACAGTTTCTTTCTCCCTCGGCAATTATTCGCAAACTTATCCAGCCAATGGCACTATTACTTTAAATGTTACAGCAATTACTACTTGTGGTGCCGTAACCAGTTCTTACAGTTTTACAACGCAGGGGCAATGCGGTGGCTGTTTTGGCGCATCATCATCGTATGATGTAAGCCCAAACCCGGCTACAAACAGTGTAAAAATAACAGCCATTCAACCTGCACCGGCTGATGCAAAAACACGTGTGCCCATTAATGCCATTTATAAAATAAATATAGTGGATATGTATGGAACAGTTATTAAAACCTTTAACTATGGCAGTGGGGTAGCACAAGCTACCTTGAATGTATCATATATCCGAACCGGAATATATACTTTAATGATAAGCGATGGAAAAACGAAATATGAACAGCAGTTAGTGATTACAAAATAAAATTGTCTTTGTAAAGTTGATTTTTTCGTAGAATTTAAGAGTAGGGAAATAGCGCAGGAATATTTTCTGCGCTATTTCCATTTATATTGATTTATAAGACAACAAAATAATAAGATATCCTATGTTTTAACCATCCTATTCATTTTTAAAGCCTGCCAGGCTGTTGTACGTAATTGATTAATTGTTTTTATTTCTGTAAAGCAAACAATATGGGGCAGTACAGTAGATAAATTAAAGTTCTTCGTCTTTAACCGGTAGATAAAGGAAATGCACCACACATTTTTAAGATTGATATTACAATAGTATGAAGACAGCACTAATGAATACGAAGCAGGATGCAAACTACTGTAACAATGTTAACCCTGTAAATTATCTGATTCGCAAAACTTTTCCTGCCCTGCACTCAAATACCGGACGCTTTAATTTATTACTTCAGAAATTTTAATCATGAAAGTCCTTTCATAAGCAAGATTCTTTGGCAATGTGATTTGTACTCCATTTGTAACAGGAGTTATTCCGATGGTCTTATCTTCTCCCACCAAAGTCGCTTTTGCTTTACCGGTTACTTTGCACCCCGGGACGATAACTGTTCTATTCTTTGGAACGCTGAAGAAATAAATATAAAGCGAACTATCTTTCTTCGTAAACCTTAATTCTGTTTTGTCTTCGAGCAGAAGGGAAGGCTTTATCCAGGGCTTGATATCGTAGATGCCCTCGCCATTAATTTGTAACCATTTTCCTAACGCTAATAAAGGCTTCAATTGATTTTCAGGAATACTTCCATCTGCTTTTGGTCCTACATTAATTAATAGGTTTCCATTCTTGCTTACTATATCTACAAGCATATTTATTAATTGATTTGAAGTAAGAAGATGTTCCTTAGACTCTGCCTGGTTGTAGCCAAAAGAATGCCCTATGCCCCTGCAGGTTTCCCACTTATTTTCGGTAATACTATCCAGCACTACATACTCCGGTGTGGAATAATACATCGCCTTATCAGATCGTCTCCACCTGTCATTTACCACAGCATCGGGATTTGCATTAAAGCATTCTGCAAAGATCCCCTCCACGTCTCCATTCCCAGGATAGTTAACATCGTTCCATAAAATATCAGGTGAATATCTATGTATCAATTCATAGTACTGGGCATCGGCATAAGCAGTGTAAGCAACAGATTTGGGCATGCTCTCAAAAAGATCAGGCCATAGATTTTTGATAGGGCTTCTATAAAACGTCCAGTCTAATCCGCCGGAATAATAAACGCCAAATTTTAATCCTCTTTTTCTTACAGCGCTCGCTACCTCGCCTGCAAAATCTCTTTTACTGGTAATTATTTCTTTTGCAAAAAAAGGGTTTTGAACGCTGGAAGGATACATCATATAACCATCATGGTGCTTGGTGGTAAAAACTACATACCGTGCCCCGATCTTATAGAAAAGATCAGCCCATGAATCAGCGTCCCATTTTTTTGTTTGCTCACTTAAAGAATCAGCAAAAGAGTAATAATCATAACCGGCTCCATATATTTTATTGTGGTGAAGCTGCGTAGGCGAACCACTAATTTTCAATGTATTTAAGTACCACTCGGCATAAGGATTATTTTTATAAAATTCGTGCCAGTCTGTTACTTTATCCGGCGAATTAAAAGATGCAGCCCATGCAGGTACAGAGTATAAACCCCAATGAATAAAAATACCAAGTTTTGCTTTACCAAACCATGCAGGTACAGGCCTTGAAGACAATGATTCGGTGGTTGACAAATAAGTTTTTTGGCTATAACTTTTACTATTGAATAAAATTAAAAGGGTAATTAATAAACAGATAAGTCGTTTCTTCATCATTATGAATTAATAGCTGCAACAATTTATAACAAAGGAAAGATGAAATGGTACATCGTAGAAAACTACTCGTAATGTATCACAAACGTTTTCGCTCCGCCGCTTCCTGTGCTAAAGTCTGCATAAGTTGATTGCTCTACAATTGATTGTTTATAGGCAATATTTTTATTGCCTTCAGTTACAGATTTCAGTTTTGCACCTTGCGGCAGTAGTACATGAAAAGATATTCTTTCTCCACCAGTTGCAGCAGTAATGGTAATGGATTTTTTTATTTTGGATTGCACATACTTATAAGCAACATAGCCTTGTGATGCCGCATACCGTATAGTAGTGAAAATGGTATCGGCTTTTGTTGTTATCCATCTTGGAGCAATAACAGGCTGCATAAATGCTTCAGTACCTTTTGTGTTTTTTACACCTGCTAATCCTTCCACCATTGCAGCCATAGCTGTGGCAGCAGCCCAGTCGTCAGGACCGCCGAACGAAGTTGCTTTCACAGGAATATAATGTTGCTTATCAGCTAATGTAATACCAAGCACTGCATAGATGCCATCTCCTTCGGCTGCTTGCAAAATGATCTTACTTATTTTTTTCTCGGGATGTGGATTATTTATGGCGCACCAGCTTACACCAATACCTTCACTCACATCATTTTTTCCATACCATGCTATACCGGAGTAATCTGTACTTAATTCAGAAAACCACCAGTAGGCAAGATGTTTACCCATTTCAATATATTGCGGGACGATGCTTCCATCATCATATAAAAATTTTACCAGGCCCACTACATTTTCTGATGCAGGTTTGGAGGACGTGTGCAATAGATATATACATTTTGCAGAATCATTTATTGCTACCTCTACTGATGAAGGAAAGCCTTTCTGATTTGAAACTGCCACCACAGCTTTTCGATTATTCTGAGAAGGATCAATCACGTTGAAACTAATGCCGGCGAAGGTTTGCTTACCAACCGGAAGATTGTGAAGATCGTCTCCAGGCCGCTTTGAATTCATCCATCCTATTGAGGATTTATTTATTTTATTGGAAAGATCCATGTTTGCATACGCTGATAATTCAACGGGCTTATACACTGGCGGTGCAGGTGGCGGTGGAATAGAGCCGGTATAAGCAAACCAGATTTTGTTATCATATTTTTTACCTAACTCAAACAGCCGGTTTAAAATATCTGTAGCATAGTTTTCATAACCATTTTCATAAGCGCCTTTTGACAATTCACCGGCTACATGTCCACCAACACCTCCATTCATATACTGCCATATTTCATTGTGCTGCCCAAACCCTTTTTGAAAAGGAGGATAGATTGCATACCATTCACCTGGTGATCCTACAGGTAAATTATTTTTTAAATTTAGATAAGTCTCAATGATCGCTTTGCTTTGCGCTCCACTTATATTACGGTTGATTGAGTAGGCGTTTGATTGTGCAATCTGTGATTTTTCATCTACACCTAACTTTCTGTGTACGGTAGAATCTTCATCAATAAAGTGAGTGAAGAAATTTCCGTTCCACGCCAGTTTATTTAAGCGTTCCTTTACTTCATCGCCACGCGTTCTGTATTTAGCTGCGGCAGTTCTATCGCCGCTGTTTTCAAGCATTTCAGCTAACTGGTAGCAGGCGGCGATATAGCCGGTATTGTCGCCAAAGAATACACCGAATTTAGATTTTACCGGATCAATGATCATGCTGTTGGTAATGCCGATGTCCGGCGTGTATTCATCTTCTACAGCAAAGTCCCAGCTATCTATCGTGTAAACACGTTTTAGTAATTGAAATCTTTTGCTCCAGCGTGCAGGATCATTAATAGTATAGTCAAGCGCCCGTTGAGCAGAGATCAGATTTTTTTTCATCCATTCCTGATCTCCATCACTTTTCCAGCAGGCATAAATAGTGTTTACATAAATGTACTCGGGGTGGTTTTCTGTAGGCTGTCTTACAAAAATTTTATCACCGATCTTTTTGCTGTAGCCCGAAAATTTATCACGGGTTAAAAAATAATCCGCATTTGGCATGTACTGTATAAAACTATAGATCATGCCATCTTCCCTTTGCGCCTGGCGCATAATATCAATCAGCTCTTTTCCATTTGGTAAAAAGTATTTTAATCCTTTCATGGTGTGAAAATTATCAAGCACCCACGGCACAAAGACATGTGAAGTATCTCCATTCCAGGTTATCGGAAAAGTCCCTTCCTTTCTATCTGCAAACATGCCATTGTAAAAAAGATCAAACATATTTTTATAATAGCCTCCATCATCAATATCAGTCCGTGCATCAACATCGAATGCAATAGAATCAGTGATCTTGTTTTGCATGTTATACAGGCGGATTATATGTTTCCCAAGAGCGCCCGCAACTGTGAACGTAGTTATTTTTTTTACGGGTGCAGCGGCGTATTCCTTTCCGTTTCCGTCAAATACTTTTATCGTATTCGCCTGTATATTGGTTAATGCAAGCTGCTCTAATGGCCGCGCCGAAGTTAAAGCAGCATTACCTCTATGTTGAGCGAGCTCACTGTAAGAAAATAATACAGCCTGCGCATGTGAAGCTTTATTCAACACTAACAATAGCGATAAGCTAATAGTTGCTTTTTTAAATAAGCTTTGCTTTTTGTATTTTGATAACACTAATTTATTTTTTGTGATGATCATTTTTTCTGAATGTTAAGAATGAAACCTCCGAAAAATATATAGAAGCCTGGACACGTCACGGAATACAGATAACATTTGGAAGTCACCAATAAATTCATACCTGCGTAACTGCAATTTCTTGCTGCTTTCAAAGATCGTGGAGACCACTCTCAGCCTTTCTTATATAAAGTGACCACGGACTTAGCTGGCATTGAAAATGCATCAGCTGTATTTACAGTTCCATAATCTTTACAATCATCATTTGCAGAAGTCACGTATAAAGAAAATTGCGCCGGTAAAGACGCCCCATTCAGTTTTATTATACGGCTTTCTGGGTTATCATTTATAATAACAATTGTGTTCGTAGCGGCTATATTATTTTTAAAAGCAAGTGGAAAAACATTTGTTCCATCGGGTGTTGATGATTTTATTCTGTCATCACCAGGCCTTACATACCGGTAAAAATTTTTAGACGCAAAATAACGTTTGCTTTTTTCACCTGATGAAGACATCAATGAATAAGAATCCAGGGTTTGCTGGCTTAACTGCCAATGCAACCACGCAGATACATTTCCAAAATTAATAGCCGTGTACATTGCTTTACTTAAATCCATTGCGCCTTTCATATCATTGCTAAAGCCAGATGTTTCGGTCATCCATAAAGGCATGTCGTATTGCGCTCCCCAACTGTACATCTTTTGCCATGTTAAGGCGTCAGGTGAATTAGCGGTTACTCCATCAAGTGCATAACCGTGCACCGCTATTATGCTGGTGTACTTCCGAGCAACAGGATCATTCAATGTTGGCAATACCATTCCTGACACCCCATCGAGGTAGCCAATGTCTTCAGGTAAAAATATTTTTGTGGTTACTCCATCATCGGCAAACCTTTTGCCTACAACTTTTACGAGGTCTTTTAACGCGTTGCCATCAAATACCGAAGATTCATAAGGCTCTGTAAACCGGGGTTCGTTTTGAAGGCTTATACCATAAATATCAATTCCCGTTTGCTGCTTAATAATTTTAATATAAGCTACGCAACGCTCTGCAAATTCTTCATACATATCTGTTCGTAACTGGTTGTCTGAAGTTGTTGGGTTTGGATTATAAGCAGGTGCTCCGGGTGCCTTCCCATTTACGTTATTATTAGTTTTCATCCAGGCCGGACCGCTCCATATACTTACAATCAATTTATCTAACCCTGCGGCTTTCATATCTTTTAAATACTGAAAGTGATCTTTTATAGAAGTGGTTAAATCAAATTTACTGAAGTCCGTGACATTAGGATCACTGTTGTCATTTATCGCTTCAAAATCTGATGGGACATTGTCGCGTAAAATCGTTAAACCCAGATCATTGATTAAGGTGTTTACAAAATCTGCACTGGTAAATGGGCCGCCTCCCCAATAGACGTCTTTTGCTCCAAAGCCACCAAAGCCATCCATCGTCTGGTATTTTACCGAAGCATCTACCGTTACAGTAGTAACTGTTGTACTAACGGTTGTTGTAACAATTACCGGACTTGCTTTGCCATCGCTTACAGCAACTTTTATTGTGTAAGTTTTGTCGGCGGCATAAGTATGACTTTCTTTGTTAGTTCCTTTTTTTTGTGTGCCATCACCAAAGTCCCAATCATAAGTAAGCGCATCACCATCCACGTCTGATGCTGTTACAATAAAGTCAATAGATAAAGGAGTAAGCGGTAAGCTACTCGTAGAAAGCGTCGCCAAAGGGGCATGATTAGTGCTTCCGGCGGGGCCAGTTGATTTTTTGGAGCAGGCATTAAAACAAAAAATTATAAAAGCAAGGAAGATAAAAAATTTGTTTTTCATTGCAGGCTAAATAAGTGAAAACATTACGAAAGATCAAAAATTAAGGGCAACGATATTGCCCTTAAAGATTGATGATTAATTTATCAGTACCCGGTATTTTGTTTTACGTTTGGATTTACATCTAATTCGCTGTTTGGTATTGGGAAATATAAATGCTTCGGAAGTTGAAAAGACATGTTTGTGTTAGAACTAAAGAAGGCATTATCTAAAGTTATAATTCCCTGCATCTGCCATCTGCGAAGATCGAACCATCTTTGCCCTTCTCCTGCCAGTTCTAAAAAGCGCTCATTCATTATCCACTGCATAATTTTGGTTTTATCGGTCTCCGTAGTTGAATAATCTGCCGGAGACACGCCTCCCGGTTTCATATTGCGGGCACGGGTTCTAACCTGGTTTATCAAACCAATAGCTTCAGCAGTTGAGCCACCTGATTGCAATATAGCTTCTGCCTTAAGCAGCAGCACATCCGCATAGCGCAATATTCTATAATTGTTTACAGATGATGCGCCAGGTTGGTCGAGTTTTGTTCTTATTACATATTTATTAATAGTGCGATTAGCAGAATCCATCGTAGAAAGTAGTCTGGGATCCGAAGGATTGAAGGCGTTTTTCAATTTAGTTGTAGCATAAAATCGAGAAGCCCCAAATAATGGATAACTGTTTTCGTAATATCCCCAAAAAATAGACAGCGCTCCTACAGCGTTATCAAAATCATTAGAAAGCCATACGTTATCGCCACCAAAAGCCTGCGAAGCCTGGAATTCAAACAATGATTCTGGATTGTTCTCTGCATCGAAAGCAAAATTGTCATCAAAATTGGCAACAAGTGATGCTCCTGTAATTTTATTGAACGCGTCTATTGCGGCCGTGTAATCTGCAGGATTTTTAGTTGCAGATGCCCTGAACACTAAAGATTTTCCTAACATTCCATTCGCAGAATTTGCAGTGACCCTGCCTTTATTTGATGCATCCCATGTTGGAGGCAATAACCCTGCTGCAGCAGTGAAGTCGGCAATCGCCTGATCGAGTAATTGCGTGCCTGTGGTTCCCGGTGGCGTAAACTGGCTTGTGGTAGTAACTCTTACCGTGTCTAAAGGGGAGGTGCCGAAAAAATTCCATAAATTATAATAAGCATACCCGCGCAAAAACAAGGCTTCTCCTTCGTTGTAATTTTTTAAGTTAGGAGTTGTGTAAACTTTTGATCCCACTTCTTTAATTTTTTGCAGCACCGTATTTGCACGTGCAATCATTTGATAATGGGCTCCATACAGGTAACTCAATCTGCCACTGCTTGGCTCAAGGGAGCCAAATTGTTCAAATTCTTCATTGCCATTATTCGTTGTAATATCATCACCAGGCAATAAAAAAGCTGTAATAGTAGTGCTTCCTGCCCCACCATTATACCAAAAGAAATCAGTCATCTTAGCATATACACCTAAAACTGCTTTGTTGAAATCATCTTCTTTTGTAAAATACGATTGTTCTGTAGGCCCGTGTGGCAACAGATCAAGCTTTGACTTGTTGCAACTATAAATTATTATGCCGCCAGACAAAGCAACTAAAACCACAATAAATATTTTAAAAGCAAACGTTTTCATATAATTTCAATTTGTTTTTTAAATTTAAAATGCTGCATTAATACCAATAAGAAATTGTCGTGTTGGAGGTATAAAATCATTCTCCGGATCAAGACCGGTCCATTTTGTTACGGTAAATAAATTGATTGCGCTACCGTAAATTCTGATGTTATCAATGAACCCTGCTCTGTTTAAAAGTGTTTTTGGAATGCTATAACCAATCTGCAAATTTTTCAATCTTAAATAGGCGGCACTTTCAACAAACCGGCTTGAAAATCTGGTAGGGTTTGAAGGATTATTGTAAACAGCCCGGGGTATAGTTGTAGAGTGATTTTGTTCGGTCCACCGGTCTAAAACTGTAGCCCGCTGGTTAGCAAGACCACCCATAGATTCACCGCCAGAACGTGCATAATTGTATTTTTTTACATCACCGGTTCCCTGGAAAAATACACTTATATCTATTCCCTTATAATTTGCATTTAAAGTAAAACCATAATAGTAACCGGGTATAGTTTTTCCCAAAAAAGTCCTGTCATTACTGTTAATAAGGCTATCTGGATTTTTGCTGTATCTATCTTTGGGGTTTACAGGATTACCATACACATCCTGAAAGTACATATCACCAGGTTTATAGGTATAACCGGCAGTTGGATTGGTTAGACTCTGGCCGATGCTGACGTCAGCATGCGACTTTCTCCAGGCATCAATCTCAGCCTGTGTTTGAAAAATTCCCCCTTCTTTGTATCCCCACAGATAAAACATAGAATATCCTTCTTCAATCCTGCCACCTTCGCCACCTAAAGGAGTTCCTTCATTTAATTTTAAAACTTTATTATCTACAGTAGTAAGGTTAGTTGAAATATTAAGATTGACCGGGCCTACTCTTTGGTTGTAACTGACCTGGAATTCAAAGCCCCTGTTTCTTACTTCCGCAATATTTAAATCTGCCGGGGCTTCTATGCCGGTATTAGGCGGTAAGCTTACGCTTTGAATTATATTATACGTCATTTTATTATAATACTCCGCTGTAAACGATACCTTATTATTAAATAATTGAGCATCTAAGCCAATATTAGTGGTTTTTAATTTTTCCCAGGTCAGCGATGTATTTGCGAAATTTGGTAATGCTGCTCCCTGCGTTTGAGTACCATAACCATTACCATTTCCGGAACCTAATGGGTAATCCGGGTTAGTTGAAACATCTGAAAGATATCTGTAGAAACCAGCTGATTGGAAGTTTCCTAATTTACCCCACCCGCCTCTTATCTTCAGATCGGTTATAAAAGAAATTTTTGGAAAAAAGTTTTCTCCGCTTATTCGCCACGCTGCGGCAAAAGAGGGAAATTGATCCCACCTGTGGCCAGGGGCTAACCTTGATGAACCGTCGTATCGTAATGTGCCATCAAGATAATATTTGTCTTTATACTTATAGCTTACTCTACCTACATAGCCTATCAATGCATCTTCCTGTAAAATACCTGCAAATCCCTGTGTAAAGGGAGGTTGGTTTCTGATACCCCGGTAAAGTGGGTCAGCATAATCCACTTTGCCACTTAGGTCGTTTACATACCAGCGTGCAAATTCATCAGAAGCGCTCAATACTACGTCTATGTTATGATCAGTTGCAAATGTATGGTTGTAATTAACAGTCAGTTCCTTATTGATGTTATAAGTTTTACTCTGTCTTTCTCCGTAGCTGCCAGCTGCTTTACCATTCTGGCCTGCATAAGGATTGCCGGGCGTTTGTGAAAAACGCCAGTTATCTAAATTTTCCCACGATCTTCTCAGATTAATAAAATAATCTCCGCCTAATGTTCCTTTTATTCGTAAACCTTTGATCGGTTCTATTTGAACGAAGGCGCTTCCCAACGCTCTTACAAGGTCATAGTTATTATTATTTAGTGATTGAAACGCAAATACATTATACCTGGTTTGTGGCCCCCATAATAATTTTGGGTCTCCATCCACAAATACTTTTTGAGGTTGGCCTTCAGCAGTTGCC
The DNA here is from genome assembly GCA_038199105.1 of Chitinophagales bacterium. Taxonomy (GTDB): domain Bacteria; phylum Bacteroidota; class Bacteroidia; order Chitinophagales; family Chitinophagaceae; genus Ginsengibacter. The sequence continues at coordinate 13,844 of JBBPZF010000360.1, forward strand.
TGGGAAATTAAAGCAGAAATTAGTTGATTCCTGTACTTTATTGCTTCAGGTGTGGGATTAGAAGAAAGAGGATATAGAGAATCAAGAACTGCGACATCATAAGCGGGGTTTATTTTGAAGGTGCCTCTGGCAACAGGTGCATATCCTGTAGGATCATTGGGATCAAAGAAAGGCTGAAAAGGAATAGTAGCGGCCATCGTTCCCAAATCTGACTGCGTGTTTACCAGGGAATTTTCTTGTACTAAACGTATAGTTAAACCAGTTTGTATAATCTTTGATACCTTAGATTCAATGTTAGCAGCAATTGAATACCTTTCTAAAAAATTGGATTTAAGCGGGCTTTCCTGCTTTGCATATCCACCGGAAAAATAATAGTTAAAAGCATCATTACCACCGCTAACTCTTACACTGTAATCCTGGATCGGTGCATTCTTGTTCAATAATTGCTTTTGCCAATCGTATGTAGCTCCATTGCCTGCATACTGACTACCGGCAGGATCATATAAAGGCCCAAACTTTACACCGGCAGTAACAGGCACTCCGTTATTAATATCAGGATTGTTATCGTATGCTTCCTTCACAAGGGAAAAATATTGTTGAGTATTTAAAAATGAAAACGTTTTAGGAATATTTTGAGTTCCATAGGATGTAGTGAACTCAACTCTTGGCCGCCCGGATTTACCTCTTTTTGTTGTTATAAGCACTACGCCATTTGAGGCTCTTACTCCATATATAGCGGCGGAAGAAGCGTCTTTCAAAACAGTTATAGATTCGATGTCCTGTGGATTGATCATTGAAAAAATATTTACAGGAGAACGAACATCTCCTATGGCCCCGCCAGAAACACCGGAGCCACCTTCATAAATCGGTACTCCATCTACTACATAAAGTGGCTCAGCATACCCAAACGTGTTTACACCCCTTATGCGTACGAGAGGACGTGCCTGGGGATCACCGCCGCCTGATTCTACAAATACACCGGCAGCCTTTCCCTGCAAAGCCATCTCAGGAGAAATAGCTGTGCTTTTTTCGATGTCTTTTGAGCTTACTGTCGATATAGCGCCGGTTACATCCTTTTTTTTCCTTTCGCCATAGCCTATCACTACCACCTCATTTAATTCTGAAGATCTTTGACTTAATGAAATATTAAGGAATGATCGGTTTTGCACCGGTATCTCCTTAGCTGCATAGTTGAGAGAACTGATAACAAGGACGGCATTATTCGGCACTGTAATTTTGAAATTTCCATTGGCATCGGTAGTGGTGCCGGCTTTGCTGTTACCTTTTACAGTGATGCTGGCCACCGCAATGCCGTTGTTACTCAGTGAATCTGAAATCTTTCCTGTTACGGTGAGATTTTGTTGCCCAAAAATGGTTGAACACAACAGCACTACAAAAGTTGTCAGTAAAGTTTTAATTGTAAAGTTTTTTAATTTACACATAAGCATCGTTTTAAATTTCTTAAAGAATGATAGGCACAATTTAGAGCAAAAGAATACAGTTACTTTACTGTACTATGCTGTCTGCACAAAAAAAATTTTCAGAATAATACCCTTACAGTACATGACAGTTATTGCACCGGCTGTTTTTACTTTCAGCGTTAGTTTATGCAAGTGGCGCTCTTTCTATGCAACTATTTTTGGGATTATTTTTTTCATTTTATTGCTGGCTTTGCTTCAGGCAGCTTTTATGTTCATTGTACAAAAAGTAAAAGCTTAGCCTGGGGGAAACTGTTGGGGTAAGAGGTGGATTCTTCTCATGGCTGACTGGGCCGCCAATGGCTGGATAGCTTACCGTACCGGACTTCTGCAAAACGAAAAAAACTTCAAAGCGTTGCGAGGCAAGCGTAACAAACAAAAGCGGAGCAAAATTTAGTCAATAAAAATATGAGTATGAAATCAAAGAACATAACGAACGTCCAAAAATCTATTTCAATGGCTGGTGATTTTAAACATGTAAGCTATCTCTGGGATGATCAAGCCGCTTCAGCGTTAAATGGAGATGAAGTTGCCTTACTTGTTTACCGTTCTAATTTATTAGGTGAAGATTTGCGTTTAACAAATTATGGCGGGGGTAATACATCATGCAAAGTTTTTAGGAAAGATCCCGTCACTGGTAAGGACGTAGAAGTAATGTATGTAAAAGGCAGCGGAGGAGATTTAAGAACGATGAAACACAATGGGCTTGCGGCTTTATATATTGATCGTATGCAGAGTCTAAAAGATATTTATCGTGGCCTGGAGTTCGAGGATGAGATGGTAGAATTATTAAATCATTGCATTTATGATCTTCATTCGAAGGCGCCCTCAATAGATACACCGTTACATGCCTTTCTTCCCTTCAAACATATTGATCACCTGCACCCCGACGCTGCCATTGCAATAGCTGCAGCAAAAGATGGAAAAAAAATTACGCAGGAATTGTTTAACGGCACCATTGGCTGGGTGGAATGGCAGCGCCCCGGCTTCGATCTTGGATTAAAATTGCAAAAGTGTTTGGAGCAGAATACAAACTTGCGCGGCATTATGCTTGGTTCTCATGGATTATTTACATGGGGTGAAACCGCTTATGAAAGTTATGTCAACACCCTCGAAGTAATTGAACGCTGTGCTGAGTATCTCGAAGATCATTATGGAAGAGAAAGACCTGTGTTTGGCGGGCAAAAAATTAAGCCGCTTGCAAAAACAGCACGCATAGA
>JBBPZF010000361.1:0-3487 GCA_038199105.1 Chitinophagales bacterium
TACAGTAAAGCAGGAAGCCTCACAGAAATTTCCTATTTCAACTAAACACGGAAATTATAAAATAGCTATTTTAAAAAATGCGCTTGAGCATAAAAGCCTTGATCCGGAAATAAAAAAAGGTATATATGGGCTTTCGGAAAAATTAAAACAAGATGGACATATCGTAGAAGAAATTGATTTTAATCTTATAGATTTTATCGTTCCTGCCTATTATGTACTTACGACGGCGGAAGCTTCGAGTAACCTTTCACGTTATGATGGAGTAAGGTATGGTTACCGGTCTGAAAATGGTTCACAAGACCTTGGGGATTTTTATAAAAAAACACGGAGCCACGGGTTCGGAAAAGAGGTTAAGCGACGTATAATGTTGGGGACTTTTGTTTTGAGCGAAGGGTATTATAATGCCTATTTTACAAAGGCCCAGCAGGTGAGGCAGTTGCTTATACAGGAAACACAAAACAATTTTAACAAATACGATGCTATACTTATGCCAACGGTCCCGGGAACTGCTTTTGAAGCCGGAGATATGGCGAAAGACCCTGTGGCAGTGTATTTGGCTGATATATATACCGTTTACGCAAATCTTACAGGTACGCCAGCAATATCACTACCACTCTTTAAACACTCTAACGGTTTGCCCTTCGGTGTACAGGTAATCGCCAACAAGTTCGATGAAGTAACTTTACTTAATATTTCGTATATGCTTTTAAATAGCTATAAACAGTATTAGGAATAATGAAAATGATTTTTTTAAAATTATTGATTGCTTGTCTCTTTATTTTACCTGGATTTTGCAAAGCCGCTTCTGTATTAAATTTTATTCAACAAAAGCAAGATACCGATACCTCGATCATACAGAATGATACCCTTGCTGATCCACAGATAGAAGAGGTCATAAAATCCATTGCACCGCCAAAGAAGGATGAAGTAGCGTATGTATCGCAGGTTACAAAATATGGATTCAAAAATCTATTTAAAAATTACACTTACAATCCTACTATTCCTTATTCAGCGCAGGTAAATCCTTATGCCGAAAATTATATGCAGGATTATTTGAAGGCTCATGGAAAATACCTGCAGCACCTGAAGGCAACGTCCATGTCTTACTTCAATTTTATTGATGGTATTCTTTCCCAATATGGCCTGCCAAAAGAACTAAAATATCTTGCTGTAATAGAAAGTGATCTTAAAACAAACGCGCTTTCCGTTGCGGGAGCAAGAGGGCCCTGGCAATTTATGAGTTACACAGCTAAAGACTATGGACTACAAGTAAATCAGTATGTAGATGACAGAACCGATTATTTTAAAAGCACCAATGCTGCTGCAAAATATCTTTTAAGCCTTTACAAGGATTTAAAGGATTGGCTGCTGGTAATTGCCGCGTACAACGGAGGTCCCGGCAGGGTTTACAGCGCTATAAAGAAAAGTGGCAGCCGTAATTTCTGGGATCTTCAATATTACCTGCCTGAAGAATCCCGCAACCATGTAAAGAAATTTATTGCCACTCATTATATTATGGAGACGGGCAACGCCGGAAATAATTTGCTAGGTGCAAATTTTGATTACCAGAATTTAAAAGAAGGAAATTCTTTACTGAGCCCAGATATTACCGCGAAAGAGGATTCAACATCAGATAAACTAACTGTTTCGGGCAGGTATAAAGCTGCTATAATTGCTAAAAGCCTGGAAATGGATGTTGCTGACTTTAACAGGTACAATCCCGGCTTTGACAATATGCTTGCCACTGGCGCATCTTATGATTTGAAATTGCCGGGAGATAAAATGGATCTTTTTGTTGCTAATAAGTATCCGATTCTTAATGAATGCGTGCAACAACTTTTGGGGGATATTGACGTGAGTACAAAAACTGTTTATAAAACCAAAGGCAACAAATCAGTTTATAAAAAGAAATGAGCCGGCTAATTCCCGAGGGCCTTTTTCATTGCACTGATTTTTAGAAGGCATTCTTCATATTCATTTTCAGCAACACTATTATAAGTAATGGCTGAACCGGCCATTACGGATAAATAATTAGTGCTGGCGTTATACTGGATGCTTCTTATTACTACATTAAAATCAAAATTACCTTCCGGATCGATATATCCCACCGAGCCGGAGAACAGCCCGCGTTTTGTCTTTTCATATTGCTCTATCAATTGCATTACTCTTTTTTTGGGAGCTCCCGTCATTGATCCCATGGGGAAAGTAGCATTCAATATTTCAGAAGACTTTATTCCCTCTTTCAATATTCCACTGATAGTTGATATCATTTGATGTACCTGTGGAAATGTGTAAACTCCTAAATAGTCTTCGACCTTTACCGAGCCTTCCGAGCAGATTTTCGCGAGATCATTTCGTACCATATCAACGATCATTATATTTTCCGATCTTTCTTTTTCATTTTGAGACAATGATTTTTTTTGCAAATCGTCAGCGACTTTATCAGCTTCAATTCTCCTGGCAGTTCCTTTTATTGGCTGTGAGATTATTGCACCTCCTTTCTTTTTAAGAAATCTTTCCGGGCTGGCGCACATTAGAAATTTATCGAAGTACTTATAGAATGCGGAGAACGGATTAGGTGAAATCTTATTAAGGTTTTTATGTACTGCTACTGGATCGATAATTGTGTTAGTAGCATAAAATTCCTGGCAAAAATTTATTTCATAACAGTCACCTTTTAATATGTGGTCCTGGAGTTTTTGTACCGTTTCTATGTACCCGTCTCGTGAAAATCTACTTTTAAGAATAGGAACAGGATAAATTTCTTCTGAAAAAAAACCTGACAAAATTTGTTTATAAAGAAAATCAGGATCATTTGGTGGAAATACCCCAATCTTTAATTCCGTTTTTGAAATAATGAAAACTACTTCAGGTACAAAAAAAGACAGGATGGGGAAATCAATACCGTCAGGATTTGAAGAATATAAATCTTCAATTTCGTTTTTTAGATCGTAAGAGATATGGCCAAAAATCCAGTCATTGGCCTCAGAGAGAAAATGATCTAATTTTTCGAGACTCTCTTTATTATCGTCAGCGCCGCGAGCAAACTGCTTAATAATGCCTGCGCCTGCTATGCAATCGTAAGATTTTTGAAAATTGTATTCATGATTATCCAAAAAACAAAAGGTGCTATACTTTTTACCAAAGTTCAGCACCTGAGTCTTAATGTTTAAATAATCTTTAATTGAATATGACGTAAATTTTCTACGCAAAATAAGCGATCGAGGAAGCCAGTTTTTTCACTTTTATCAATCAAAAGTCATCATCGTCTTCATCGCCATCCACATCATCATTAAAGAGATCAAGATCCTTAAAATCCTCATCTATTTCGAGATCCTCATCACCTTTTGCTTTTTTACCTGCAGGCTTTTTATTCTTTGATTTAGGAATATCAAATTCTTCAAAGTCCGGATCATAATCCTCATCATCGTCAGATTTTTCCCAGTCATCATCAACTTCTACATCGTCATCATCATCATCGTCATCA
>JBBPZF010000362.1:0-3395 GCA_038199105.1 Chitinophagales bacterium
AAATTATACATCACAAAACTCCAGATGTCTGCGGCTTCTTCAATCACTTTGCCCGTCGGCTTACCGGCACCGTGGCCCGCTTTCGTTTCTATACGTATCAGGGTTGGATTGGTACCATCATTATCTGCTTGTAATGTTGCCGCAAATTTAAAACTGTGAGCAGGTACCACCCTGTCATCATGGTCGCCTGTAGTTACAAGCGTTGCCGGATATTTTACTCCTGGTTTTAAATTTTGTAGCGGAGAATATTTATACAGGTTTTCAAAATCTTCTTTTTTATCGCTGCTACCGTACTCTACAGCCCAGGCCCAGCCGATGGTAAACTTATGGTAACGCAACATATCCATCACGCCTACCTGTGGAATGGCTACTTTAAAAAGTTCAGGGCGTTGCGTCATAGCAGCGCCGATAAGAAGGCCGCCATTACTGCCGCCGCGAATGGCAAGCTTGCCTGAGTTAGTATATTTTTTTTCTATTAAGAATTCAGCGGCGCCGATAAAATCATCAAATACATTTTGCTTCTTTTCCAGCATACCGGCTTTATGCCAAGCTTCGCCATATTCACTGCCGCCTCTCAAATTTACAATTACAGATACACCTCCTTGCTCGAGAAAGAATGCATTTGAAATAGAAAACGATGGTGTCAGTGGAATATTAAATCCCCCATAGCCGTAGAGCAATGTCGGGTTATTGCCGTCTAACTTCAGGCCTTTTTTGTACGTAATAAATAAAGGAACCTTAGTGCCGTCTTTACTGGTAAAAAATGATTGAACCGTTTGGTAATTATCAGCATTTATTTTCACTTCGCTTTTTCTGAAAAGGTCAGTTTGGCCTGTAGCAATATTATACCTGAAAATGGCAGGCGGATAATCAAATGACGTGTAGGTATAAAAGATTTCTTTATCGTCTTTATATCCGCCAAAGCCGCCTGCAGAGCCTATCCCTGGCAAATTGATTTGGCGCTCAAGATTCCCGGAATAATTAGTTTGATACACCCTGCTCGAGGCATCCTGTAAATAAGTAAGGAAAAGTTTATGCCCGGCAGTACCTACAGATTCCAGCAATTCCTTTCTTTCAGGGATAATAGTTTTCCAATTTTCTTTAGCAGGATTTTCAGGATCAATTAATACTACTTTATAATTAGGTGCATCGGCGTTTGTGCGAACTAATAATTTATTGCCGTCATTGTCTATAAATTCAGCTTCAGTATCAAATCCCTTTATCAACAGTTTAAAATTATTATCTGTAGAAGTATTGGTCATGTCTTTTACCCAAATCTCTGCACCACTTGTTCCTTCACTTTTGCCTAATATTAAAAAGTGTTCATCTTCACTAAGCCCTGCATTCATGGTCCGCAGGGGATGTTCCTTGTCTTCATAAATAAGTGCATCTTCGTTTTGCGGTGTACCCATTTTATGATAATAGACTTTGTGGTTTTGGTTTTGATTGGTAAGCTTGCTCTTTTCATCCGGGGTAGGGTAGCGGCTGTAATAAAAGCCATCATCACCTTTCCAGGAGAGGCCGCTGAATTTTATGTAATCTACCTCATCATTCAATAATTTTTTATCCGCAACATTTATCAAGTGGGCTTCCTGCCAGTCGCTGCCAGCTTGTGAAACGAGATAAGCGGCGTACTTTTTACTCTTACTGAACGCAGGAGTTCCGATAGCGGCGGTGCCATCTTTAGTAAGTGTGTTGGGGTCGATAAACACTTCGGGTTCTCCATCTAGTCCCCGCTGACGGTACAAAATGCTTTGATTTTGGAGGCCATCATTTTTATAGAAATAATAATAATCACCTTCTTTAAATGGCGAACCGTACTTTGGATAATTCCACATTTCCTCCAACCTGGATTTTACCTTATCACGAAAAGGGATGGCAGAAAGATATTCCTCCGTCACTTTATTTTCAGCCACTACCCAATCTTTTGTTGCCTCGCTATTGTCATCTTCCAGCCAGCGATAAGGGTCGGCGACAATTGTTCCGAAATAATCATCTTCCTGTTTTTCTTTCTTTGTTTCAGGGTATTTTATTTGTGCAAAAGTGTTCGTAGTTATTATCATTATCATCAAAAAATATAGAATAAAATATTTCATTTTTAACCCATTTTGAATTGAAGTTAAAAGAATTTGAACAAAATTCAGTTTTACAAATAACCTAACTGTAAATGTTTATTTTTGCCACCTTTGAGGTAATCCAAAACTATAACAGGAAATCTAAATTTTAATGTCCCAAAACAAAGTAACCAAAATAGGAGTGCTTACTTCAGGTGGCGATTCTCCGGGAATGAACGCTGCTATAAGGGCGGTGGTACGCACAGGCATATACAATGGCATGGAAGTGTTTGGTATTGTTCGTGGCTATTCCGGAATGATTGATGGCGATATTCACAAGATGGAAAGTAAGAGCGTTGCAAACATTATACAACGTGGCGGTACTATTTTAAAAACAGCAAGATGCAAAGAGTTTTTCTCTTACGAAGGAAGAAAAAAGGCTTATGAACACTTGAATGAACTTGGCATCAACGGCCTGGTGATAATCGGCGGAGACGGATCATTCAGGGGAGCACAGATATTCAGCAGTGAATTTGATATTCCCTGCATCGGCCTGCCCGGCACCATAGATAAAGATATTGCAGGAACTGATTTTACTATTGGTTTCGATACCGCTGTGAATACTGCGGTTGAGGCTATTGATAAAGTAAGGGACACTGCAGACGCACATGACCGTCTTTTTATAATAGAGGTGATGGGAAGAGACTCCGGCTTTATTGCCTTGCACAGTGGTATTGCCACCGGGGCAGAAAATATTTTGATACCTGAAAGAAGGACCGATATTGAAGACATAATAAATGTATTGGCAGAAAAGCATGGCCGGAAAAAGCTGGTGAATATAATTGTAGTGGCAGAGGGCGAAGAGTTTGGCGCAACAGAACTCTCAAAAATAATTACGGAGCGAATGCCTGAGCAGGAAGTAAGGGTTTGCATTCTCGGCCACATTCAGCGTGGTGGCGCTCCAACCTGCTTTGACAGGCTAATAGCAAGCCGTATGGGATATGCCGCCGTAGAATGTCTGATGGAAAAAAGATATAATGTGTTTGTGGGAATAGTGAACAACCGCATGCATTACATTCCACTGGATGAGGCGGTAAAAAAGAAACAACGTATAAGCGAGGAATGGATGAAGATTGTCAAAATTTTATCTAGTTAATTAGCCGATTGGTTAATTAGCTGATTAGCAAATTAAAAGAAATGTCTAAAAATATTAATAAATACTTTCACCCTGATATGGATAAAAAAGCAGCAGCTGAACATACGGCAAAGCGCACCAAAATAGTAGCAACCTTAGGTCCGGCAAGCGACAATTACGATATGATGGTGAGCCTGGTAAAAGCA
>JBBPZF010000363.1:0-3667 GCA_038199105.1 Chitinophagales bacterium
AAAATCCTTGATACATTGTTAGAAAAAGGATTAAAGGGAATTTCAATAGCATCGCTCGATCGCTTTCATAAATATGCAGGCGCAAAGCTTGAGCCATTAAAAAAATTATTCGACTCACGGGGACTCATAGACGCAATGCCTTACCTAATAGTAGGGAAGAAGGGCGGTACACTTGACCCGGCTGCAAAATATTATACATACTTCGGGGCCAATGAAGACATGTGGCTTGGCGGCAATTGGGCACGTGGCCGTGCTTATGAAAATGGAATATGGTTACAGGACCCAACACATAATTTTTGCGCTATACAATCAGGCGCACGCAATTTCTTAGGCGGCTATGACGACGTGATCCAGGAAGTAAGCATACAGCTTTGGGCTATCAACCCATGCTGCCCCGGCACCAAATACCCAATGGGTGACGCAAGAAAAGAAAAAGTGGCCGATGTATTATTGCGGATGACGAAGAGCGAAATTTTTAAAAAGCTTAATGATGGTGAGCCATACAAAATGGGAGAAAGCATTGGCCTTACAGAAGCGTATGCAAAAGAGCGTGGTAAAGATTTAAAAAATATTTGTCTTTGGTGTGATGAATTTTTCGATCATCATTTTGATATAAAAACGATGGATGCAAAAAGTGAAGAAGCGAAGAACGAACCTGTCGAGCCATTTAATCGTGTTTTACAATAATATTTCTAGTGCAACATATCATGCAATCTGTCCTTTGTAACCTCAGCCCATGACTTACAACCGGCAAGGCCCAATGTAAGATCAATATCGGCAAGCAAATTTGCAATCACTTCTTTCACACCTTGCTCGCCTGCAAGCGCCAATCCATAAGCATAAGGGCGTGCAATAAGAACTGCTTTAGCCCTAATGCCATCGCTTTAAATACATCAGCGCCACGCCGGATGCCGCTGTCAAATAAAATAGTGGTCTTATTTCCAACAGCATCAGCAATTTCAGAAAGTGTATCCAGTGCGCCGATAGCGCCATCTAACTGCCGTCCGCCGTGGTTGGATACAATAATTCCATCTGCCCCGTGATCAAGCGCTTTTTTTGCATCATCCGCGTGTTGAATGCCTTTAAGGATTACCGGGAGTTTAGTGCAATCTCTTATTACAGCAAGGTCACTCCAGGTTGAGGAAGGATTGGAAAAGCAGTTGGCAAAATGCATCATGGTTTGCAATTTATCTTTTGCGGGATCACCTGCCTGCGCAAGAAAAACCGGGTCAGTAAAATAATTAGCCAGCCCTTCATTATATAAAAAAGGTAAATAGGCATTTTGAATATCACGTTCCCGCCATGCAAATAATCTTGTATCAAGCGTTACTACAATCGCACTGTAACCGGCTTTTTCCGCACGGCTTATAATGCTCCGCGTAAAATCATTATTGCGTCCCCAATAAAGTTGAAACCAATGTGGATGATCGCCATGCACTGATGCAATTTCTTCGATAGTTTTAGAAGATACGGTACTAACTACCTGGGGTACCTGTAAACTTTTCGCAGCTCTTGCCACGGCAATTTCAGCCTCCGGGTGCGCTATTGATAAAACTCCAACCGGCCCAAGTAATACCGGTGTGGGCAACTTCATTCCAAACAATTCAATAGCAATACTGCGCTGCGATACATCGCCCATCATACGCGGGATTATCTGCCAATGATTGAAAGCCTCTTTATTATTCGCAGTCGTAATTTCAGAACCTGCACTGCCAGCTATATAGGCAAAGGCTTCAGGTTTCATTACTTCTTTTGCCCTGCGCTCAAGTTCCTCAAAAGAAACAGGCAGTTGCGGCCTTACATTTTGAGTACCGGCAAAATAAATCTGCAGTTGATACTGCATACCGCCTGACAGTTGCGAAGGATTGACGTTATCCATACATGTTGAATTAGGAACTAAAATAATATTTTGGTTTGACCTTTCAACACAATTTTAGAAGAACCAATCCTTCCTGAAGGGAAGGGAACTAAAAGCCCCATCCCTCCAAAGGAGTCCTTCGGACAACCCTTCCCCGAAGGGGAAGGAACTAACTTATTAGCAGGTATTCAGAAAAAGTATTAATTTTTAATCGATTTTTTTGGTTGAGCTTCTCCCTTCGGTAGATAGCTAAACTATTAGCAGTACTTAAAATGAATATATCCAGCAACGAAGTTAGATTGGTCAATCAGCCTTGTTCACCCTTTGGGGGATAGGGGGACCAAAGCCACTCTTTGCAGCGTATAAAAATTGGCGTACGTTCGCAGAGAAATTATAAATAAAAAAGTATGGAAATCAAGGATCTTAAAGATATGGCAGCGCAGATAAGAAGAGACTGCCTGCGTATGGTATATGAAGCTCAAAGTGGCCACCCTGGGGGCTCGCTTGGGTGTGCAGATTTTTTCGCCGCCTTGTATTTTGAGATAATGGATCGTAAAGAAGGCTTTGATATGGATGGTAAAGATGAAGACATATTTTTTCTTTCAAACGGGCATATCTCACCTGTATGGTACAGCACCCTGGCAAGAGCAGGTTATTTTCCGTTGAAAGAATTAAGCACCTATCGTAAAATTGATTCAAGGGTGCAAGGGCACCCAGCAACAGCAGAGCACTTGCCAGGCATCCGTATCGCTTCCGGTTCACTCGGGCAGGGTATGAGTGTGGCAATAGGCGCAGCAAAAGCTAAGAAATTGAATAAAGACGAACACGTTATTTATTCTTTACATGGCGATGGTGAACTGGACGAAGGGCAAAACTGGGAAGCCATTATGTACGCCGCTATGAATAAAGTTGATAACCTGATCTCAACGATAGACCGCAATTGCCAACAAATTGATGGAACCACAGAGCATGTGATGAAGCTTGGAAATTTGAAAGAAAAGTTCCTTGCTTTTCATTGGGAAGTGCTCGAAGGTGATGGCAACAATATGGAAGAGATAGTAGCCACCTTACAAAAAGCTAAAACATTTGTTGGCAAAGGAAAACCTATAGTTATTATTATGCAAACGGTAATGGGCAAAGGTGTTGACTTTATGGAAAACAACCACGAGTGGCATGGTTCGGCTCCCAATGCTGAGCAATATAAAAAGGCTATGGCTGAACTTCCCGAAACGACCTTGGGAGATTATTAGAGTTTACCAAAGAGATGTGAGATGCGGGAACGAAAAAATTTTCTTGAAAATGTAAACTTCAAGAGTCATTTGTACACTTAAACATCGTACATCAAAAGGCCTATCTTCCAAACATCTTCTCCAATTCATCTTTTTTAAATTCAAGAAAAACAGGTTTTCCGTTCGGCGTTGTGTTACAAATTTCACAGCTGAATAAATCTTCTACCAGGCTTTTTACTTCATCTTTCGAAAGATAAGTCCCAGCCTTTACAGATTGCTGCCAGGCCATGGAGCGCAATAGCTTTTCTCTTTTATTAAAGGTAACATCCATGCTGAAATGCTTGTATTGTTCAAGCATTTTTTCAAGCGTAAATTTTTCATTTCCCTCCGTTATATCTGCCGGTGATCCTTGTAGCACGAAAGTATTATTACCAAATGGCTCTGCATCATAGCCCAGAAGGTAAAGGTCTTGCAACAGGTCATTGAATAAAACTGCATCAGCAGGTGTGAGTTCCAGACTTACGGGGAAAAGGCTTCTTTGAATTGCTATGGGCTTGCCTTTCACGGCATTTGTAAACCG
>JBBPZF010000364.1:0-2899 GCA_038199105.1 Chitinophagales bacterium
AATTGCTATTCTTCTATTGTTGCTGCTGGGTATTTCGGTCTATGAAATGAATAGAATTAATAATAGAAATAATCTTGTGGAATACAATAAAGATGCGTCAAAGAGTCAAACAAAATCTTCTCAGGCCATTGAAAAGATTTCAGATGAAGGCGCAGGAGTTACTCCGGGAAAATCCAGTGGCTCAAAAAATTTTACTAATAGCAATAACGTAGTTGGAGAAAATAGTTTGCCCGCTGATTCATTTAATAATGGCAATCAAAAAACGGGTAAGGAAGACAATACTGCCACTAATAATAAACGTGACATTCCTAAAAAATATGCAGTTCAAAAATCGCAATCAAAAAATACAAATCAAAAAAATCAGTCCGTTTTTAATTCGTCAAAAAAAGTAAGGCTTACCTCTGAAACTTTTTTGAAATCAAAAATGAAAAATAATAATCCTGCCGAAGACAACCGGTTTTTTACAGAACATAAAAACAAAAGAAAATACCAACAAATCCCTTATTACAAAGGTCAATACACCCTGGATGAAAACATGATTTTGGAATCAAAAAAAGTTGTTGATTTAAAAAATTCCTTAAAGCCATTATTAGCTATTGCAATCAAATTGACTGATACAGGCAGGCGGCATGTAGCACAAAACAAAACAAATAATAAGCAAAGATTATCCCGGTTTTCAATTACGCCTTTCTTCTCACCGGACATTGCCTGGTATCACCTGCAGGATGAAAATACAAACAATCAATCCGGGAATGCTATTGATATAGAAGGGGAAGAAACGCATGAATTTTCTTCAACAGCCGGTGTGTTAGCAGATTACAAGGTAAACAAGCATTGGGGTTTACAATCCGGTATAACTTTATCTAACATCAATATTGTCACACAACCGGAAACAATTTATGCTCAGCCAGATAACTCAGGCAATGTTAAGTACCGGGTAAATACGTCATCAGGTTATGGATATATACTTCCTTCTTACAGCGCCAACCCGGTTGTTGGTGATAGTTTATATGCTTTCACTTCTACACATTCATTGCGATACATTGGTATCCCGGTGTCGGCTACATGGAGTTTTGTAAAAAATAAATTCACAATTGGCGCACAAGTGGGAGTGTCTGCAAATTTTTTGACAGAAGCCAGGCTGGAGACTACCGTCGAAAAAGGTTTTGATAATTCTGTTGAAACAGCTAATAATATTCAAGGTCTAAGAAAAGTTTACCTGAGCGGATTAGCGGGCATTGGTATTGATTTCAAATTGAACAAAAAAATATCCTTAGCTGTTGCTCCTACAATGCGGTTCGCTCTTAATTCAATTAATAAAAATGCGACCGTTAAATCTTTTCCCATGTCTTTCGGATCGTCAGTTGGTTTAAAAATCGAATTGTAAATATGCATGACACCGTCGTCACATTTTTAGCCATGGAACTAATTGAAGGAAGACATAAATAAATTATTTGATGACGATTATGAATTGACCAGGTTGCCTGCTTTAAGAGAATTTATAAGTCATAAAACAAAACTTCTCCAAACAGCACTTTTTGTTGCGGGTAACGGTGCCTGAATTTTCAATTTACTGAAAGCATTACCTTTTTTGAAAAAGAATAGGATTTCGATAATAGTTTTCATTCCAACATTTCTTCTTGCCAATCAACAATTTTATTTTCCAGGAAGATTTCAAAAAATAAATCTGGCGACACCCAACTAAATTGTGAAACTTACCCTACTATTTAATAAAGACAGTATGGAAGCCTTTCAGGTATATGATTCTACTTAAATTAATCCACAAACAATTTAGAATTGATTGCCATTACAGCGTCCATCATATATTCGATAATATTTTTTAATCAAAAACAATAACATTATGAAAAAAATGCTTCTTGCCATTCTAATATCTGCTCCGGCAATATTCGTTGCATGCGAAAAGAAAGAAAAAGAAAAAGCTGACAATGCTTGCCCTACTGTGGCTGCGAGCGCTGTGCCGCAAGCAGTTAAAGACTCCTTCGCAATGAAATATCCTGCGACAAATGTTACTACATGGTTCAACAAAGACAGCGAGGCTTTCTGCGCCTACTTTATTACGGCTGCCAACGAAGAAAAAATGGCACAGTTCGCAAACAGCGGCAGCTTTATTAAAGAGGAAATAGAAACCCACCAGCAGGGACAACATGAAGACAGCACAGCAACAGTTGGTAAAGTTAATGGTTGCGAATGTGAAGTGAATAAAGAAGGAGATTAAGTTAGAAGAATTCTTTTCATAAACAGTCAGGTTTTCCATGTGGCCCCTCATCTTTCATTTTGAGGGGCTTTTTTTGTTTCTTAAAAAAAGATATTGTAAAAGACAATAATCAGGTTACAAAGAGCCTTTCGTGTTTGAATAAACCTATCCTCCTGATCAACGAGTGATTTAATTATGGCTGATAATTTAATAGATAAAATGAGGGGCGTATGTGAAGGGATGATTTAAACAAAATCCTATTCCAACTCTTAGATTCCATCTTCCATTATACGCGTTGCCGGTCTGTGCATCTGCACAAAAAAAAATTACCCTTGCGGAAATGTAAAAGATATACAATCCGTTGCAGCGCTTAGTGGCGCTAGGATATATGTTACGAAATAAAACGAGGGACCATTTCAAATTCTTCTGGCTTTTATTCTTATTTCGTGCTGTTTATATACCCGGAATAATTTTGTAGAAAACGAACTTGTAACAAATTGATTTTATTTCAATCATTAACTTTTAATTATAGCAACCATGCGTCTATCTTCCAATTTCCGCCAGATTCCGGTTATACTTTTGTATAATTATTAAACAAATAAAAAATGAAAAACATGAAAAAAATTATGAGCTTAACGGCAATCTTATTTACGCTAAGCACCGCAACATTTGCCCAGGAAAAAT
>JBBPZF010000365.1:0-5322 GCA_038199105.1 Chitinophagales bacterium
ATGTATGAGTATTTCCCATCCTTATTATATTCCTTCAAATAATTTTGAATTCGTGATAAAATATCCTCCTTCATTTTTGAATTCGTGTTATAAAGATCGTTGTCAATCCCTTGCTTTTTTTCCTGCAATTCCTGTTGCATTTTATTTATTTCCTGCATAGCGGATTCCTGTTCCTGTTGATTCATGGAGGGGCCTTTTTGCTGTAACTGCATCGCCCTTGCCTGGTATTTTTTTTGCAACGAAGTAATTTCATCATTAGCTGCAGCTTGCTTGCGTTCAAAATCCGATTTTATCTTTTTGTAATACACATAATTATTCTGAAGTGAATCAAGGTCAATATAGGCCACCTTTGCAGATTCAGTCTCCCGGGGCAACAAAGACGTTGCATCTTTATGTATAACAGCTTTATTGCTGCTGTTAAAATGGAGGTAATAAAGAAACCCAACCAAAAAAACCAAAACGATATTAATAACGAGTAAAATATTCTTCATTAAGAGAATTTAAGAGCGGCAAGATAAAAAAAAGAAAGTGTCGCATGGATAACCGCAGGTGTTTTAGGAAACACTTAACATGAGACAATTTTTAATAATTTTTCCAGAAAATTGTAAGATATCTTCGAACAACTGAATAACATAAGTGTAATTACGAATACAATAAATAATATTTTTACACGCAAGCATTCATCATTTTGACAATTTTTTTCAATGGCCAAAAGTTCAAGTAATCCCAGCCACGTCCATGAAATATTGGAACAGCTTAGTAAAGATGGCTTGCTGCAACATTCCCGCCCATCATGGTCATTATTTTTATCTGCTTTGGCTGCAGGCCTTGAAATCGGTTTTAGTATATTATTAATGGGTGTTCTGTTTTCTTTATTCGAGCATAGGATAAGTGATCCGGCAATGCACCTTCTAATGTCGCTAAGTTATCCCCTGGGATTTTTATTCGTTATAATTGGGCGTGAAGAATTATTTACAGAACAAACAACTATCGCAGTAATTTCCGTTCTTAATAGCCGGAAAAATTTTAAAAGCCTTCTGCGCTTATGGGGCGTTGTACTTGGTGGTAATTTGTTAGGCTGCTTGATTTTCAGCTTTATATTGTCCAGATTACCGGTACAAATGGAAATAATACGGCCAGAAGCATTTCAGCATATAGCAGAGAAAATTCCACATTATTCATGGACTTCATTATTAGGCAGTGCCATATTTGCCGGATGGCTAATGGGGTTGCTTGCCTGGCTAATATCGTCTACAACGGAAACTATTAGTAGAATTTTACTAATTATACTTGTAACTTTTGTTATAGGTGTTGCAGGACTTCATCACTGTATTGTTGGCTCCGTTGAAATGTTTACAGCTATGCTAACTGGAAACACTATTACTTTCAATAACTATATTCATTTTATTAGCCTTGCGGTGCCCGGCAACATTATTGGCGGTGCAGTATTCGTTGCTGCGCTGAAAGTAAGTCACAATAAGAAAGAGGATATGAAAGAAAAAATTTGACTGGAATTTTTTTGGGAAAAGGCTACAATTATTTAACACAAAAAGCCCCGTGTAAAGACCATTATGAAAAGCGGAAATTTGGATATTAATTCTTTAACGATTATGTTTGCATTTCACAACAATTGATTTGCGAATCAATTCGAACTTCTTTAGAGCATTCCAAATTCTATAAAATTCTCAACTAGCCTTAGTATTACATTACTATATAATTAGGTCTAATAACCCCTCCAATTACGAATTCCAATCCTTGTGAACATTACAGTCTAGATCGTAAACATCTTGATGGCTTAGATATTTGAGTAATTAATTATGGAGAATTCCATTTTTAAAATTGAACCTAAGGGATGAGTATAAGTGGTATGGTTTTAGTTAGAAAAGGTGCACTCACCGTCAATAACTCTCAAGGTACAAGGTAAAAGAACATCAATCCTTTGAATGACTGCAACTTTAAATTTAAAAAAAAGAATATGCAGAAGAATTGGTATGCTGTTTACACAAGGCCATCATGCGAAAAAAAGATCGCCGGCTTGTTCACCAAATGGAAAATTGAAAATTTTTGCCCTTTAAATTGCGTAAGAACGAATGTGTCGTGGAGGAATAAAATGCAAAGCGAACCACTTTTTAAATCTTATATATTTGTATATATTGGTGAAACTGAAATTTCCCGTCTCTATAAAGCAGACGGAGTTGTAAGTATTTTATATTGGCTGGGACAACCTGCCGTGATCAAGGAGGAAGAAATAGAAACTATTAAAGAGTTTTCAAATAATTACCGTTCTTTAAGAGTAGAGCGGACCAATGTAAATATCAATGATAGCGTAAAAATTATGAACAGCCCGTCCTATAAAATGGAAGGCAAGTTTATCTCAATCAAAAATAAAACTGTAAAGGTAAATCTACCCAGCCTGGGATTTGCGATAATTGCAGAACTTGAAAAAGAAAATATTACGGGGTTACAAGATTCTCTATCAGAAAATCTTTCGCTAATCTCCAATACATAGTTAAACGCCATTTAAAATTGTATTTTTCCACTATACATTTTATCATACTCGCAAGCCGGCACGTCGCCTCCAACAGTTAGTATATACAAGCTTTATGTCCTGCTAAAACTATTTAGTCGCAGAGCCTAACTATCATTCTTTTGAATTTTGCCTTATACGGGCAATTTCATAATGATTTAATCTTTAAAACAAATTATATAGATAGTTTTGAATAATATCTTATATAAAATTTGCAAAAAGAACAGGCCATTACAATAAAACCTTGCCTTTTTAGTTCTTCCAATAAAATTTATTCGGAAGTACTTCATGCAACTTGATTGGACGGTTTAAAAATTAATTGCGACAGAGTTAAAAAAAATTGGGTACAATGAATAGACAGTTTGAGCGATACCTTAAGATGACCCTTATAGGTCTCGATCTTATAATTTTAAATAGTATCTACGTAATTGCCGAATTCTTTTTCATTAAGAAAATCCCTGCAAACGATTTCCACCAATATCTTCAATACCTTGTAACAGCAAATGGACTTTGGCTACTTCTATCCTTTATCTGCAGAACTTATACCGGGAAAATTATCTTAAATTTTAATTTTTTCACCAAAAGAACTGTGCAGGTGTATCTATTGTGGTGTATATGTATATTGGTTTATTTATTTTTCACACGTGAGTTGATCGTTTCCCGCATTTACATAGTTATCACATTAATTGGGTTTGGATTAGGCTTATTCTTAAATCGCTTTTTATACCTGGGAATAAAAAAATATTTTAGAGCCAAACATCATCTTTTAAAAAGGGTACTCATTTTAGGCTACAACGAAACGGCTAAAAAATTATCAAGGTATTTTGAAGAAGATGGCTTCAGCACACGCCTGGTAGGTTTTATAGAGGATCAGAAAAACCTCCACGAACTGTCACACTATCCTATTTTATCGGATTTGAGCAATGCACTTCAGATAGCAAAAGAGAATAATGTAGAGGAAATTTTTTCAACGATCACCCCTGAGCAAAACAACGAAATATACACTCTCATGTACGCAGCAGAAAAAGAATTTATTCGTTTTAAAATAGTTCCGAATCTCTCAAAATTTATAAATCAATCAATACATGTAGACTATTTCAGAGACTTGCCTATTCTGTCATTAAGAAGCGAACCGCTCGACGATGTAGGCAACAGATTAAAGAAGCGAATTCTTGACGTAGTAGTTAGTTGTTTGGTGATAGTTTTTATTCTTTCATGGATGATTCCCATATTAGGTTTATTAATTTTTATAGAATCACGCGGACCAATTTTCTTTTCACAAAAAAGAACCGGGAAAAACAATACTGCATTCAACTGCCTAAAATTCAGAAGCATGCAATATAACAATAGGGATTCTGATATAAAGCAGGCTACAAAAGGAGATGTCCGTATAACGCGAATAGGTAAATTTATTCGCAAAACTAGTCTCGACGAGTTGCCTCAGTTCTTAAATGTATTTAAAGGAGAAATGAGTGTGATAGGCCCGCGGCCTCACATGCTAAAGCATACAGATGACTATTCAAAAACTGTTAACCAATACATGATAAGACAGTTTCTCAAACCAGGCATAACAGGATGGGCGCAAATCCATGGTTTTAGGGGAGAAATTACTTCTCCTGAGCAAATTGAGAGCAGGGTGAATAAGGATTTATGGTATTTGGAAAACTGGACTTTGTGGCTGGATATACAAATTATGTTTCTGACAATATATACTTTGGCAATAGGAGATGAGAAGGCTTTTTAATCTTTAGATTAACAATAAAGGTAGATTTATGTGACGTGCAGGTCCATTTTCAATAAGTGAAAATTAGCTTATCGCCAAAAAGTTTACTGAGCTATTTTTACGGCACTTAATGAATTTATGTGAATTACTTTACCCTGCTCTACTTCTGCATTTGTAATTGTCTCAAGAAGTTTTTCCTGAATTAACGGATCAGCAATTTTGGCAATGGTGCAGGCAGTTTTAAAATTAGTATGCATACCAAAATTTTCAAGTAAATCCGGCATACCGTGTACTTCAGGAAAGGTTAAAAACTTCTTTACAAAATAAAATTTCGTTCCTTGTACTTGCCTTGTGTAACCTGTATAAAAAGTATTCATATTTCAGCGTTTTATTATTACTAATAATTATGATGCCAGATTTATTGAAACAAAGTCGTCTATGGATTTTGAAAGATTTGCGGGGTCAAAAGGCTTTATAAAAGCTTCTCTTACATCTCTGTGTTGTCCGAGATTTTCTGCTATTTCCTTGTTATTTGAGCTTCCTAATAAAATAACCGGGCAGGAATAAATTGTGCTGCTATTAAGATGTTGAACAAAATCCACACATTCTTCGGTGTGATAATCTATGTCGAGAATTACCATTTCAATTTTCTCATTATCTTTTAACTCCTGCACAGCATCAAACACATTTGCCACTGTAATCACTTTGTACTTGTCAGAGAATCCTGTTTTAAGAAGATAATTCATTGCGTTGTTCCCATTAATACTTAATACGTGCTTATTCATTTTATTTCTTTTAAATAATAGATAAGCTTTCGTAGAATATTTGGAAACGACTGTTTGAACTGAAGGTCAGCGTAGTTTGCTAACTAACGATTCTAAAGACTTGTTGGTTTGCCTAACGCGGCGATACTATAACATCAATGTTGATCCCTTGAAATTTCCAGAGGAAAAGAATATTGCCACATTTATACATAACGCTAACAGTATAAACCTTATAGTAATGGATTCGATTCTTATATAAGCAATGGAAGATTTGTAATTCAGAGGAAGGAAAAGCAGGGGAAATTTTC
>JBBPZF010000366.1:0-6979 GCA_038199105.1 Chitinophagales bacterium
AGTTTACGCCCTGCAATTACCTTTAGATGGTAAAAATTTACAAGAATTACCCACTACTTTAGAAGAAATTTCGAAAAGTTTCATTGAAGAAATTTTGATAGATAATCCTGATGGTCCATATTCACTATCAGGCCATTGCCTTGGTGGATATATCGCATTTGAGATGGCCAGGCAATTAATAGCAAGCGGAAGAAAAGTTCATTTGCTTACCATGTTTGATACCGTGCTCCGCAAATCCGGAAAAAATGAGTCACAAAATTTTAGAAAAAGAAATCAAGCACCGTTACTCATCAAAAGATTTTTTTCTAAACTTCTGCTAAAACTAAACTTCGAATTCTTTTTATTTAGCAAGCATACAAAGCATGCCATTCACTACAAAATGAATTCTTTGAGATTATTGATTTATAAAATTAAATATAGAAAGGAATTAAAGTCGGGCGACCTGGATTATGTTGGTCTGAATATTTTTAAAAAGCCAACTATCTACTCGGACGCATCTAAAAATTATAAATTAACTTCTCTCGATCATGAACTGGTATTGTTTTACGCAAAAGAGCGTTATTACTTTACCGATTCGGAAAAGCAAGTTGCATTCAAAAAATTATATTTAAATGACAGAACCAAGAATCTATGGAACCAATATGCACCTTCAATTAAAATTCATGAAACCCAGGGCGATCATTCAACCATGTTTGAACCAGAACATGCCCAGGAATTTGCTAAAACATTACAAGAATATCTAAATGATAATTAAAAATTTGAATTAATAAACTCTGAACCTGTTTGTCAGATTTTCTACGCTGTAAAAGATCAACATAAAATTGTTGTCAGTAGTAAGCTTTGGTGTTGGTATTTAATTATCATTTATAAAATATACATAAGTATGAGGACGAAGTTCTGGAAAAGTGTACCCTTTGACCCAAATGAGCCTATTAAGAAAAATATTGAGAGACTTACACTCAAGCAGCGCCTGGGTGCAATGACTAATATTCCCCGGTTTTTAAAATTGGTATACCAAACGAGCCCTTGGTTAACCATATGGAATGCTTTATTCCGGCTCACGCTTGCGTTTTTGCCCTTGTTGATGCTATACGTCGGTAAGCTGATTATTGACCAGGTAGTACATCATCTTAGAAATAACGATGGAGTCAACAGTTCGCACACACTTTTATGGAAGTATGTTATAATTGAATTTGCAATGGTTGTAATTATAACCGCTTTTACTAAAATTGTTAATCTTATTGATACACTACTTGGCGATTTGTTCTCAAATCATACATCTATAAAAATAATGGCTCACGCCGCTACGCTCGATCTTGACCAATTCGAAGACTCTGTTTTTTATGATAAGCTTGAGCGGGCAAGAGTTCAAGCTGCAGGCCGGGCAACACTTTTAACCCAGGTTTTATCCCAAATGCAGGATTTAATCACGATGAGTTTTCTTGGCGTAGGCTTAATTTTATTTAATCCATGGTTCACCTTCATCTTATTATTTTCAACTTTTCCATCATTTATTGGTGAATATTATTTCAACAGTAAAACATATGCGCTGGCGCGGAGTCAAATGGCACGGCGCCGGGAACTCGATTATATTAGTTATGTAGGTGCTAGTGATCAAACCGCCAAAGAAGTCCGTGTATTTGATCTTTCAGCCTTCTTCATAAACCGATACCGTTCTATTTTTTCAAGGCTTTATAGAGACACAAGTAGTTTAGCAAAAAGACGTACAGTCTGGGGGATTGGCTTAACGATGCTTGGTACTATCGGATATTATATTGCATTTATTTTTATAATTAAACAGGTAGTGGCAGGCCTCTTAACTATTGGTAGTCTTACCTTTCTTTTAGGGTCTATTCGCCAGTTGGGGAGCAGCTTACAAAATGTTATAAAAAGATTCAGTACTGTATCGCAAGGCGCTCTTTATCTTACAGATTTTTTTGATTTTTTTACGCTAAAATCCAGGATGAAAGACCCAACAAATCCGCGTCCTTTTCCAAAGCCAATCCAGCACGGGTTTACTTTTGAGAATGTGGGATTTAGATATATCAATACTACAAGATGGGCAAATCGTAATTTGAACTTTACACTGCACGCCGGAGAAAAGTTAGCATTGGTAGGAGAAAATGGCGCTGGCAAAACAACATTAGTAAAGCTTTTGGTACGATTATATGACCCAACCGAGGGCCGTATCTTACTCGATGGGTACGATTTAAGGGAATATAATTTGACAGAACTAAGAGCAGAGATGGGAATTATTTTCCAGGATTTCCTACGCTATCAAATGACGACGAATGAAAATATCGCTGTTGGCAATATCAAGGAGTTAGATAATAAAGATTTGATTATAAAATCCGCTAAGCAAAGTTTAGCCAGTTCAATTATCGAGCGATTACCCAATAAGTATGATCAAATGCTTGGTCGTCATTTTGCACAAGGTGTTGAACTTTCGGGTGGGGAATGGCAAAAAGTAGCGCTGGCACGGGCTTACATGCGTGATGCGCAATTAGTAATTTTAGATGAGCCCACAGCCGCTCTTGATGCCAGGTCAGAATACGAAGTGTTCCAACGCTTTTCTGAATTGACTCAAAATAAATCTGCTTTGCTTATATCTCATCGTTTTTCAACAGTGCGTATGGCCAACCGCATATTGGTACTTGATAAAGGAGAGATACTTGAAATAGGCAGCCATGAAGAATTGTTGGAAAAAGGTGGCCAGTATGCCGAGCTGTTTCAATTACAGGCTATGGGTTACCGTTAGTAATGAATTTTTATACAACTCCTGCTAATTCGAGGCTTCTCTTTTTTACTTTTCTTAATTCCATATCTTCAATAATTGGGTCAGGGGTAAGCACGATGGAAGTATTATTCTGCTTCCACCAATCATCTTTTGCCAAATGATCAAAATGAATAACTGCAATTAAATATTTTCTGCCTTCTTCTGCGTGCCATTCTTCTATCCATTCAAATTTCTCCCGCGGAATAAATTGCCAGTCATCGAAACTTATATAAAACCGAATGTAAAAATCATTGGTGAGCTCGTTGGGCTTATGGTAATAAAGTTTTTTGTATTCATATTTATAATCATAGCTCAGGGCAGATATATCGCTCAATACGGCTGACGCCGTTGGAAAACTTCCGGCGCCCTTTCCATAAAAAAATTGTTTATCCGCAAAAGAACTTTCTATCACCACTCCATTATATTCATTTTTTACAAATGATAAATGATCGTCTTGTTTTACAAACTGAGGCAGAACGAAAGCGGCCACTTTCCCATTTAATAATTTTTTTGCCTGTGCTACCAATCTTATTTCATAATTTTTTTCTCTTCCAAAATTTGCATCACCTGCATTTATGTTTTGAATGCCGGTAAATAAAACATTTTCAATTGGCGTAACGATTCCATAAGCGTGACAAAGTAAAATCACCCATTTGTGCACTGCGTCCCACCCATCCACATCCAGTGTGGGATCGGCCTCTGCGAAACCAAGTTGCTGCGCCTGCATTAAAGCATTTTTGAAATCAAGCTTATCTTCAAACATTTTGGTAAGAATATAATTGGTCGAGCCATTCACAATCGCACGCAGCGAGTGCAGCAGGTCGTTATCATAATATTCTTCCAGGTTACGAATCACGGGTATTGAAGCACATGCGGATGGCTCACATAAAAATGGCGAGCCTGTCTGCCTTTGCATCAGCAATATTTCAGCTAAATGTTCAGCAATCATTTTTTTGCTGGCGCTCACCACCGCCTTGCCACTTTTTAAAGCTTTCGAAATTATTTGAAACGCCGCTTCTGACTCACTGATCACTTCTACTATTACATTTATAGAATCATCATCTAATAATTCATCTGTATTTGTAGTAAATAATTCAGCAGGAGCATTCCTTTTTTTCTCGGCATCTTTTATACACACTTTTTTTATAGTCGCATTCAAAGAAGGTGTTTGTTGTAAAACTTTATAAAGCCCTTCGCCGACTACACCAAAACCAAATAGCCCTATTGTTAATTGTTTATGCTCTGTCATTGTATTATTTTATTTGTAATGCTGATGTTGATATCGGTTCATTAATTAAAAATTCGCTTATTAGTTTTTGAATCTGTTCAAACTCTAATAAAAATCCATCATGCCCATAGAGAGAATCAATGGCTATGTATTTCCCTCCGGGTATGTGTTCTGCAACAAATCGCTGTTCATTCAGGGGGAAAAGAATATCAGTGGTGATGCCTATTGCCAGCGTCTTCGCCTTTACTAACGATAAGGCTTGTTCGATATTTTTTCTGCTCCGGCCAACATTGTGCGAGTCCATTCCTTTGCTTAAAAAATAATAGCTGAACGCGTTAAATCTTCTCGCTAACTTTTCCCCCTGGTAACGTTGATAAGATTCAGGTTTGAAATTTTCTATATGCCCGTTACCATCCTCCGACTGGCTTGCATGGTAAGTTTCATAATGCCGATAAGAAATAAGCGCAATACTTCTTGCCACTTTCATACCTTCCATACCTGCACCATCATTTTGTTCTTTCCAGCTATCATCACATTCAATACACATCCTTTGCGAAGCATTAAAAGCAATCCCCCATGCGGAATGAAAGGCGTTAGTTGCAAGCGGAAAAATATATTCAAAAAGCTCAGGTTCTTCTATCGCCCACTCTATAAGCTGTTGTCCGCCCATTGATCCGCCTATACCAATTCTTATTTTGTTTATGCCGAGGTCATCTTTTAAAAATTGATAAGAACGAATCATATCCCTTGGCGTGAAAAAGGGAAAATCATGGTAATATGGCTTTCCTGTCATGGGGTCTTCATCCAGCGGGCCAATACTTCCGTAGCAACTGCCTGGCATATTCACACAAATGATAAAATACTTTTCAGGGCTAAACAATTTTCCTTCACCAACGAGCCCCGGCCACCATTCAACCGCATTGCTGTTTGCGGTGAGCGCATGAAAAATCCACACGACATTATCCTTTGCTTCATTAAGATTTCCATAGGTCGTATATCCCAGGTGAAAGCCTGTAAGTTTCCTCCCAGACTCTAATTGGAATTCGTTTTCATATATGAAGATCTTCAGATTATCAGCCATTATTCATTTTTAATCTTGCCACGCTAAATTTTGTCATTATATTAAAACACCGTTTTTAACGGTCTATGTTCCCTCTCCTTTTTGGAGAGGGGGTTGGGTGAGGTTACCCAGCAAGTTCTTTAGAAAAAACTGTATTGAATGCTTGCTCAAGATCTGCTTTTATATCATCTATATGTTCAATTCCAACACTTATGCGTACCTGGTTAGGCTCCACCCCTGCTGCTTTTTGGGCTTCCTCATCTAACTGTTCGTGTGTGGTAGATGCAGGATGAATGGCTAATGTTTTTGCATCGCCCATATTCGCGAGATGGCTTGCCAGTTTTAATGAATCAATAAATTTACTTGCGTTTTCTTTGCCGCCTTTTACGCCAAAGTTAAGCACGCCACCAAAACCTTTTGGAAAATATTCTTTCGCCAACGCGTTATAGGGACTGCTTTCTAATCCAGGGTATTGCACAAACTCAACAAGTTCATGCTTTTCCAGCCACCGGGCTAGTTCCAAAGCATTATCAACATGCCGCTGCACCCGGAGTGACAGGGTTTCTAATCCCTGCAACAATAAGAAAGAATTGAAAGGGCTTTGTGATGATCCAAAATCTCTGAGGCCCTCTACCCTTGCCCGAATGGCAAATGCAATATTTGGTAAGCCGAGAGGGTTACCCTCACCGAAAACATCCCAGAATTTTAATCCATGGTACCCCTCAGAAGGCTCAGTGAATGGGGGAAACTTTCCATTGCCCCAATTATAATTTCCTCCATCAACAATTACACCGCCGATAGATGTGCCATGGCCGCCAATCCATTTGGTAGCAGACTCTACAACTACATTTGCCCCATGTTCTAACGGGCGAAATAAGTAGCCACCGGCTCCAAAAGTGTTATCAACAATTAATGGCAAATCATATTCTTTAGCCAGGTCTGCAAATTTTTTAAAATCCGGGATGTTAAGCCTTGGGTTTCCTATTGTTTCTAAATAAATGGCTTTCGTATTTTTATCAATAAGCTTTACAAAGCTTTCAACATTGTCACCATCTGCAAAACGTGCTTCTATACCAAGACGCTTAAACGCAACTTTGAATTGGTTATAAGTGCCACCATATAAATAAGTGGTTGTTACAAAATTATCACCCGACTGCATGATATTATTTAACGCGAGAAATTGAGCTGCTTGCCCTGAAGCAGTTGCCAATGCTGCTACTCCACCTTCAAGCGCTGCCATACGTTGCTCAAAAACGTCGGTAGTAGGATTCATTATTCTTGTGTAAATATTTCCAAATTCTTTTAATCCAAACAAATTGGCAGCATGTTCTGAATTATTGAAAACATACGAGGTGGTTTGATAAATAGGAACCGCTCTTGCTTTAGTGGTTGGGTCAATCTGCTGGCCTGCATGAAGTTGCAATGTTTCGAAGTGTTGAGTGCTCATAAAAAATTGTTTTTTGATGAAGAATAAAAATTGCTTTCTTGAGGAGATAGAGGCAAAGCCTTAAAAGGTTGATATGAAAATATAGGATGCCTTACGGCATACAACGTCCGCACATATTCATAGTTGTGGGCACTAAAGATTGTAGAAATATGATAACAGAATTTTGCATCGTTAATTACCCCACAAATATAGTAGGCTTTCATTTACTTTATCAAATCTTTTTAAGAGGGGTAAAATTAAGACTATAATTTTTTAATAGCTTGAGATACGTTTACAATTAGTTAATGATATGATTTCATAAAGGTTAAAGTGCGATTGTTTCTTTGCAAAACCTTCTGAATGATGAAACACTTCTTACCGTTAATTTTTTTAATTCCCTTTCTCGTAGCTAATGCTCAATTGCCAACTAAAACACAAAATGTTTTTATTGTAACGCTCGATGGCATCAGGTGGCAGGAAATTTTCAAG
>JBBPZF010000367.1:0-3171 GCA_038199105.1 Chitinophagales bacterium
AATGGTTATTCTGAAATTTATCTGAATTAAGAAGCGTCCTCATACTCACCACTGTCTTCCTCACATTAGGAACTTCAATGCCGATGGTACCTTTGCCCGGAATGGGGGCAATAATACGGATACCAAGTGCAGCAAGGCTTAGCGCTATGTCATCTTCAAGATTTTTAATGCGTGAAATCCGTACGCCTGGTGCAGGTACTATTTCATATAAGGTTACTGTCGGCCCAACAGTTGCAGATATTTTTTGAATTTCGATATCATAATTTTTCAGCGTATTAATAATTTGATTTTTATTCGTCTCCAGTTCTGTTACATCCTGTACAATTTTTTCACTTCCATGTGCTTCCAATAAATCCAGGCTTGGAAATTTATAATTTCTTAGATCAAGAATAGGATCATAGGGCTGCCTTACGTTTGGCTTTGCAATAGAAACCTTTTCTTCTTCATCCTCTTTAATTTCAGGAACAGTTTTTACCTCGAGCATAAGGCCATTCCCTGCAATTTTCGCAACTGTCTCTGTTTCTTTTATTTTTGGATCAAAAGGGATGTTCTCTGTTTTTAGGCCTGATTGATTTTCAGCCGCTTTTTCAAATACCTCGAATCCATGGTTTACGCCATTATCTTCTTTTAGAGGAATTTTAATAAGGGGCAAAATAGGGTTATTCAATGTGGATATTTTATCTTCCGTTTCCTCTTCATCTATTTCAAGAGTTTCTTCACTCTTCTCCTTTCCGAATAAATTATCAAAACGAACATTACGGTTTTGAAAATTAAACGATGGGTTGAAACGCCAGATAATATAGCTGAACATCGCTGCTAATAATAATGCGGCTGTACCTACCCTGCCGATCACTTGTTGCAGCCAACCACTTGCCATATCGCCGGCAACACCACCCCAGGGAAAGGGATGCCCCATCATTAAAAATGATGCTGAAACACTGATCACAAGCAAGCCCACAATTACATACCGTATGTTCCGGCTGAGTGAAAATTTCTTTTTTGGAGAAAATAAATTTATCCCTGCCACAAAAAAGAAAGTGCAGAATAAATAGGATGCAATACCAAAGCCCGACCGGAAAAACAGGTCAGAAAAGTAAGCTCCTCCTGTCCCTAAAAGATTAGCCATTGGTTCGGCATGGCTTGGTAATAATATTTTAGCGCCTTTAAAAACTTTAGATTGATCTTCTTGCCAGGTAAACAAGTAAGAAGTAAAAGATACAAAAAGCAAAAATGCGATTAGTATTAGCAAGGTGCCTGCTATTTTATGTGAACGTTCATCTTTGAGTAATTTTTTTACCTCAACCTTTTCTTCAATATCAACTTTCATTTTTGAAGACAGAGTGCTTTTATTTTTTTTATTCTTCTTTGTATTCGCCATTTGTTGCAAAGATAATAAATGGTTAAACGGATGTATTGTTTAATTGAATCAGTGCATAATTACAATGAAATTTCATGCTGCAAATCACTCCAAAATTTAAATAAAGTAAAAAATCGGAACCTATGAATTTTTGTTAATGCTTCTAAATGATCCAATAAATAAAAAAACCCAACCAAGAATAAAACATAAACCGCCGAGCGGTGTAATAGCGCCAACCCAGTCGTATCCTGGCTTTACGGCGGCTTTAATATAGGTAAGTAAATAGAGCGAACCGCTAAATAAAATTATACCGGCTATAAATAATATACCGGACCACCTGATGAATTTATTTTTAAAATCTTTGTATAAAATGCCCGATACCATCAACGCAAACACATGATAGAACTGGTATCGCACACCCGTTTCAAATATGCTGACGGCATAATCAGAAATAGATTCTTTAAGCGAGTGCGCAGCAAAAGCGCCAAGTGCTACAGATAAAGCGCCGATAAGTGCGGCAGTTTTTATAAATCCTTTATACATAAAATTAGTTGCGATTTGAATTGTGTTTATTATATTTCCAAATGAAATGGGGCACTTTATTTCTGCCGCATTATAACCTTATTTATCTAAATTAAAGCAAGTGTGGAAAGTGAATCCTCATTAAGATCTCCTGTATCCAGAATATAACCGGCTTTATTGTAAAACGGTTCTCTTTCTTTTAATTTCTTTTCTATAAAAAATAAAAGCTCAGAAGGATCTACATTTTTTAATAAAGGCCGTGTACCAATTTTGGGTGTCACATTATTAACAATTGCTTCCGGTGTAGCTTTTAGATATACAACATTCCCATTTGAATTCATCCATTCGATATTGTCATTAAAGCACGGAGTACCACCGCCACAAGAAAGAATAAAATTCTTTTTTGTTGCAAATTTTTTCAGGTGAAACCGTTCCAGTTCCCTGAATTTCTCCTCACCTTCTTTTTGAAATATTTCATCAACAGACATCTTAAAGCTTTTTTCCACTTCGGCGTCAAGATCGAAGAAACGTAAAGCATTTTTTGCTGCCCAAATGCGGCCCCAGTGTGTTTTGCCGCTTCCCATAAAACCGATAAGAAAAATTTTCATTTATAAAGCCTCCAATTTATCTTCTGTTACAATTATAAAGGAAGCAGACTCTATCATTATCTCTATTTCAGGCCAGCTTTTTTTAATGAATTCGTAAAAAAATTTCTTCTTCATATTTCCCGTCCTGAACCAAATAATTTTTGGATAGTCGGAAGAAGATAGATAACGATTGTAGAAATCAACGTCTTTTGTAACGATTATTAAGTTATTCGAAATTGCATAGCTCCAGACATCTCCATCTGAAAATTTATCTGAAATATCAAGAACATGAATAAACTTCTCGCCAGACCATAACGGTGCTGTTGTCGGCATATTTTCGTCAAGAATATAAACATGCATTTAAGCTGTAGCCTTAAGATTTTTAAAAAGAGTTGGCTTGTCAAAAAGCATAATCGTAAATTCCTTGCAGGTTTTTATATCATCTATTGTAAGCCTTGGATACCCGTCCAGGACCTCCTCATCTGTATCTCCTGCTAATACAAAACTCATTATAGTTTGTACTGTGATCCGTGTTCCTTTAATTGTTGGCTTACCATTACAAATATCAGGATTCGAGATAATATTTTTATATAGTTCATATTCCATCAGGAGCAATTTACTAAATAATTCAGGGGATTTACCGGGCTAACTCAAAATGGCACCAAGATCGAAAAAACATAAGGCATTTTTTTCTGCCAAAATGTG
>JBBPZF010000368.1:0-4220 GCA_038199105.1 Chitinophagales bacterium
AGACTTTCATGGAACTGTCCACTTCAGTAATGAAGACGCTGTTTTCTTTGGAAAGGTTTCTGGCATAAATGATCTTATAACTTTTGAAGGATCATCAGTGAAAGAATTACAGAAAGCTTTTATGGAAGCTGTTGAAGATTATATTTTACTTTGTGCCAAAAGAAAAATTCCTGTTTTAAAATCTATGAAGGGTTCCTTCAATGTAAGAATATCTCCTGATCTTCATCAAAAAGCTGCGATGGTTTCATCGAAACAAGGAGTGTCTTTAAATCAATTTGTTCAAAAAGCTATTGAAAGTTCTTTAGCAAATATGCCAAAAGCTACAGGAAGAAAAACCGGCTGATACCAGAACTAAATTCTATCTTGGTTAAGATACACCCCCCTACTTTTTATTTTCGGCAAAAGCTAATATTCGTACAGGTTATTTCAATCCATATTTCTTAACATACTTTTCAGCAAGCTCAGATTGTTTGTTATCAAGGTTGATATTTCTTCCCTGGATAAACGCCATATCTATCCGGCTATGCGGCATGTCGAGCACATCGCCTTCGCTTATAATTATGTTCGCATCTTTTCCCTTTTCCAAAGTGCCGGTGGTAGAATCAATACCTAATATTTTCGCGGCGTTATAGGTTATTGCGCTTAGTGCTTCTTCTTTGGTTAGTCCATAAGCGGCTGCGGTCCCTGCATCGTACGCAAGGTTTCTTCCACGGCTTTCAACATGATTATCTGAGATGGCAAATAATACGCCTGCCTTTTGTAAAAGATAGGGAGTTTTATAAGGTTGATCAACATCATCATCTATTGTTTGCGGAAGTGCATGCGTTTGAAATAATATTACAGGAATATTATTTTGTTTGAGCAATGGTGCTATTTGCCAGCTATCTGCACCGCCTACTATTACTACATCAAACCCGAAATCTTTTACAAAATCAATTGCCAGCAACATCTCTTTTACAGAATTGCAATGCACAAAAAACTTTTGCTTTTTGTCAAATAAGTTTTTTGTTGCTTCATAATTCAGATTGGTTTCTTTATGTGTTGGCTCTGCCAGGTATGCTTTTGCTTCCTTAAAAAAAGACTTTACAGATTCTATTTGATCCAAAGCCTCTTTTTCAGGATCAACTTGTAAAGCTGCGGCGGCACGGGAAAGGCGGCTCCTTCTTGTAACTAATGATGGCATATTAAAATGCATTTGCCCATCCATTTTATATACAGCATCTTCCCAATCCCAAGCATCCAATTGCACAACACTGGACGTCCCAGTGATCAATTGTCGTGAACCTTCTTCGTCCTGTGGCAATACATTTGCCAGCAAAATACCGGTAACCCGCAAATCATTGATAACATTAGAAGCTGCATTATAAGCTACGATAGAACGTACAGAAGGATCCATGGTGCCAAGTTCCTGGTAATCATCTGAACCTTTTACACCGGAGCCAACTTCTTTAAGCCCCAAATTAGTAATGCAGCTAATAAGTCCGGGATATACCTGCTTGCCTTTTACGTCATATACTTTAGCGTCCTGTGGAACCGAAACGTTGTTGCCAATCTCTTCTATTTTGTTCTTATTGATTTTGACAGTTCCGTCATTTATGATCGTACCATTGCCAACATGTATAGTTGCATGGGTTATGTAAACTGTCCCATTATTTTCAGGGGCAGGTGATATGTTCGCCTGCGAAAATGTGTTTGAATTGTAAATTAAAATGACAGCTATAAACGATAATATTTTTTTCATTTTTATCTTTTAGAAAGTATTATGCGATAAATTATTATTAGTGATCAGTATATGGCTGATCGTCATCTTCACAGCGTAAAAGAATTTGTTCCGTGGGCGTAGGTGGTGCCATAGCAGCGCCTGCTTTTTTCTCTCCTGAAAGTTTTTGGATGAGCCTGTTGCGCTCACTTTGCATTTGTTTTCGCATCATTGCATCGCGGTCAATATCGTAATAAATAATGCCATCAACAATGGTTTTTTGTGCTACTGCATAAATGCTTAAAGGATCATCGTTCCAAAGCACAAGATCTGCATCTTTGCCAACTTTAATACTCCCCGTTCTATCCTGAATATGCAGCATGGTAGCGGGGTTGATGGTTACCATATCCAAAGCCTCTTCTTCACTCAGCCCATACTTTATGCTTTTTGCGGCTTCCTGGTTGAGCCTTCTTGCCATTTCTGCATCATCCGAGTTAATGGCCACATTCAAGCCCTCTTTGTGCATGATACTTGCGTTCTGCGGAATAGCATCTATTACTTCAGTTTTATAATTCCACCAGTCGCTGAAAGTAGATGCATTCGCGCCATGCAATTTCATTTTATCAGCTACCTTATATCCTTCTAAGATGTGGGTGAACGTATTAAACCTAAATCCAAATTTTTCCGCGACCCGCATCGCAGAAATGATTTCACTTGCCACATAAGAATGACAAGTGATAAATCTTTTTTTATTTAAAATTTCTACAAGCGCATCCAGTTCAAGGTCTCTTCTTACCGGAGCTATATCACTGCCTTTTGGCCGGTTATTGTAAGCTTGCATAGCTTTCTCGTAATCACGGGCACGGGTAAACGCATCCGTCATTACTTCTTCCACGCCCATTCTTGTATTGGGAAAACGGTTGTTGTTTAAGGAGCGGGTGTTCTTTACATTTTCGCCTAAAGCAAATTTTATAAACGGATCAGCGCCGGCAAATTTTAAAGCCGTATCATTTACGCCCCAGCGGAGTTTTATCAATTGTGTTTGACCACCAATTGTGTTGGCGCTTCCGTGAAGAATGTGGGAAGTGGTGACACCGCCACTCAACTGACGATAAATATTTATATCGTCGGGGTTCAGATTATCGCCAATGCGCACTTCTGAAGTTACAGATTGGCCACTTTCGTTTATTGAAACAGTGGCAATGTGCGAATGTTCATCAACGATGCCGGGACTCAGGTGCTTGCCCGTACCATCAATAATTATGGCAGCCGATGCATTTAAGTTTTTGCCAATGGCTGCAATTTTTCCATTCTTTACCAAAACATCCGTGTTTTGCAAAACACCTTCCTTCTCACTCGTCCACACCGTGGCATTTTTAATTAAAATATCTTTTTGCACCGGCATTGTTTCCCATCCATACGCGCCAAACGGGTAGGTGATTTTTCCGGCCGGCGAGGGTTCTTTCTTTTTCACCGTGTCTTTTTTCGCCGGATTTTCTTTCACTAAAGTAGCAGTCCAGTAAAGCATATTGCCGGAGGTATCTACTCCATTTCCCTGCCATATATCTCCATTGCTTACACCGCTCAGACGTATGGATGGGCCGATGTTGATAGTGGGCAAGTCACGGCTTTTCGCACTCAATAATTTTTGTTGTCTCTGATTTTCAGGCTTCTGATCATCGCCCGTATCCGCCGGTTTCACAAGGGAATCAATTCTTGCTTTTACAATGGCAGAGGAATCTGTTTTCGCGGCGGTGCTGTCTTTTATAATTATGGTTGCTTTATTTCCCGTTTTTACTTTTTTCTTAGGAAGCACAGGTGAAAAAACAATTTGCACCAGTTTACCATCATAAGAAAATTTAGTTGCTAAAGTGTCGGTACCGATCACCGAAGCCGCCTTCATAGATTTTACCTCAAGTGAAAATTGTTGTGAGCCACCATTGAGGCCGGTAATTACGAGATTATATTTGGCTGAAACATTGTTCCATTCATTCTCTTTCACCGCATATTTTTCTCCCTGTATCCAGTTTTGAAGTATGGCAGTTTTTTCTTCGAATACGGGACCGTTAGTAATGATAAAATTTGCGAGCTTTCCATTTTCTATGCTACCGGTTTCATCATATTCATTTATAGCCATTGCCGGATTCTTTGTCAGCGCATTCAATGCCTCACTCTCGGAAAGGCCTGTTTCTATTGCTTTTCGGAGGTTTGGAAGAAAAGCCTTTGCATCTTTCAATCCATCTGTCGTAAGGCAGAAAGTAATATTGGCTTTTTCAAAAGCGGCAGGATTTGTAGGTGCCAGTTCCCAGTTTTCCATATCCGCAAGAGATACATACCTGGCATCGTTAGGGTCTTCTACATCCATTGGCTGGGGAAAATCGAGAGGCAAAATAAAAGTTGCTTTGGTTGCTGCCATTTCCTTTATACGCTGGTATTCATTACCGCCCCCTTTTAAAATATATTTTACGCCAAACTCATTCCCAATCCTGTTGGCACGGAGACAATTCCATTTATCATTGGC
>JBBPZF010000369.1:0-2549 GCA_038199105.1 Chitinophagales bacterium
TGGTGGGTAGTTATAAGGTTTGCACCGTATGCACGGGGCAGCGGAATACCCCAGGTGATGGCAGCCATCGAGTTGGCTAATCCACGTTATAATAAAAAAGTAGAAAAACTTTTAAGCATTAAAATATTCTTTGTAAAAATAATTTCCAGTTTTGTAATGATACTCGGCGGCGGCGCTATTGGAAGAGAAGGCCCCACCATTCAACTTGCCGGTACGGTGTTTAGAAAGGTGAATGAATGGCTGCCTGAATGGTGGCCTAAAATTTCCAAGCGTAATATGATTATGACGGGCGCTGCTGCAGGTTTGGCCGCTGCCTTTAATACCCCGCTTGGAGGAATTGTGTTTGCTGTGGAAGAACTAACCAAAACCCATATCAGTTATTTTAAAACGGCACTCTTTACGGCGGTTATCATTGCCGGTCTCACTGCACAGGGCTTGCTTGGCCCATATTTATATCTGGGTTATCCTGATGTTACAGGTCTTTCCATTTCCATCTTTTTTGGGCTGATACTTGTTGCAGCAATTGCGGGATTACTGGGCAGCACCATGTCTAAATTAATCCTGATGTTATTTAAGTGGAAATCAAAGTTTAAATTTCGATACGAGCATGGATTATATGTGTTGGGCTGCGCCATGATAGTGGCAAGTATTGCTTTCTTCTTTGATGAGCAGATATTAGGTTCCGGTAAAGAACTTATGATCACGACACTTTTCAGTACCGAAAAAAATGTTCACTGGTACACAGCCATCTTCAGAATTATCGGGACTATGCTTTCCTTTACTACTGGCGCAGCCGGTGGAATTTTTGCACCTTCGCTTGGAGCAGGCGCGGGTATAGGTTCTCTTATAGCGGGGTGGCTTGAGGCTACTACCACAAATACCAATCTTTTAATTCTTTGCGGTATGGTGGGTTTTTTAACAGGCGTAACACGCACACCTTTTACATCTGCTATTCTCGTGCTTGAAATGACTGACAGGCATAATGTTATTTTTCATTTAATGATTGCCGGTATGGTAGCGTCGATTGTGTCAATGATTGTAGATAAACATTCATTGTACGATCATCTCAAAGTTCATTGCATGCACGACCTCCATCATGAAGATGATGATGTGGCATTAACCAAAGAAACGGTGGTAACCAAAAGTATTATTGACAATAAGAATATTTAGTGCTCAAGGGCGTTATACATGCCATAGGTAACGAATCATATTTAATAAAAATAAAAAGCAGCCCCGTTTTCGCAACATAAAAATTCAGGCTTCCATCCTTTTGGCATAGCAGTTGAAAGAATACAAAAAACTTATTATGAAAAAACTGGCAGTTATTATTGGTTTATTTGCTTTG
This sequence comes from Chitinophagales bacterium, assembly GCA_038199105.1. GTDB lineage: Bacteria > Bacteroidota > Bacteroidia > Chitinophagales > Chitinophagaceae > Ginsengibacter. The sequence continues at coordinate 1,346 of JBBPZF010000369.1, forward strand.
CCGCTTGCGGGTTGCGATACAGCCAGGAATATTTTAAACTCCGTGGGATCTACCAATCTTAGCAACGGAGAAATTGTTCAGGGCTTGAAAGAAGCTTTGCGTGTAGGTACAGATTCTGCCAAGTTTCACCTTGGATTATTGAATGGATTTTATGGCGACGATATTATAAGAATTGTAATGCCGCCTGAGGCGCAAAAAGTGGAGAAAACATTGCGTAGCGTAGGTCTTGGTAAAACAGTGGATAAAGCGGTATTGTCTATGAACAGGGCGGCAGAGGATGCCACAAAATACGTAGGCGATATATTCTTAAATGCGATAAAGCAAATGACGATACAGGACGCACTTGGAATTTTAAGGGGCGATAATGTAGCGGCAACAAATTATTTGAAACGTACAACCACTGCACAATTGACGGCGGCATTTAAACCAATTATTTCTAAGTCATTAACTTATGTGGATGCCACCAAATACTGGGAAGATGTTTTTATGGCATATAATAAATTCAGCAGCAATCCTGTGAATACCGATCTTACAGACTATGTAACTCAAAAAGCACTGGATGGGTTATTTTACCACGTTGGCCTTGAAGAACAAAGAATAAGAAAAGATCCTGCTGCACGTGTTACCGATATTTTAAAAAAGGTGTTTGCAAATCAGAGCCAACAACCTGCAAGCGGAATTTGATTACCTCGATATTATTCCATCATATCACGTTTTTTTGATAGCATTTTTCAACAAATATTTATTACTTTTGCACCCCGTTTAGAATTTTATGTTTTTGCTAAGCGTTGTTCTCTATAAAACATATTACCCACAAGGCTCCATAAGTTCTCCGTCTGTTCGGAGGCGCCAGCAGGGTGTAAAAATAAAATTACTATAATGCCAAAGGTTAAAACCAACTCCAGCGCCAAGAAGCGCTTTAAAGTAACCGGGACCGGTGAAATTACTTATCAAAAGGCTTTCAAGCGACACATCTTAACGAAAAAATCAACCAAGCGTAAACGCAATTTGCGTAAGACCGGAATTGTATGCGCGGCTAATCGACCGTTTGTGATGAGGTTACTTAGGATGAAGTAAGATACCCCTAACCCCTGTCCAAAGGACTCCTATGGAGAAGGGGAACAAAGGCCAAGGTCTTTCAGTGTACCAAAAAATAAATAAAAATTAAGCGGATCTGGAATTGGGAGTAATCCTTAATTCAAAA
>JBBPZF010000370.1:0-2088 GCA_038199105.1 Chitinophagales bacterium
AATTATAAGATGTACAGCCAAAAAGATTATTCGCCGGACCTGATGCTGGATGCGGCTTTACGGTTTTTAGATTCTACTAAAGGGCAGCCATTTTTTCTTTACTATCCGAGCCCGCTGCCGCATGCATCTATGCAGGCTCCGGAAAAATTAGTTGCTTATTATCATCAGAAAATTGGTGAGGAAAAAGCATTTATGGGTGGTAGTTATGTTCCCTGCCGCTACCCGCGTGCAACACGTGCCGCTATGATCACTTTACTGGATAGCCAGGTGGGTGCTATCGTGAAAAAATTGAAAGAGGAAGGCGTTTACGATAATACGATCATTGTGTTTTCCAGTGACAATGGTTCTTCAAACGAAGGAGGTGCAGATTGTGAATATTTTGACAGCAACGGGCCGTTTAAAAATGAATACGGATGGGGTAAAGGTTTTTTATACGAAGGCGGAATCCGCGAGCCATTAATAGTGGTTTGGCCGGGGAAAATAAAAGCAGGAAGCAAGAGTGATTTGATTTCTGCCAATTGGGATTTTGTGCCCACGGCTTGTGAAATTATTAAGATAAAGCCTCCCAAAAACATAGACGGCATCAGCTATCTTCCTACCTTAATGGGTGAAAAAGATAAGCAGGAAAAACATGATTTTCTTTATTGGGAATTTCCTCAATACGGCGGGCAGCAGGCAGTCAGGCTTGATAGGTGGAAAGGAATCCGGATGAATATTTTAAAAGGGAATATGAAAATACAACTCTACGATCTCGATAATGACATACAGGAGCAGCATGATGTAGGGGCGCAAAATCCCGAAATTGTAAAGCAGATTGAAGAAATCATGAAGAAAGAACATCATACTCCGTATGTTGACTTTTTTAGAATGGAGGCGCTGGAAAATAAATAGTGTGGCAGAGCAAAATGCCGTTTAGGTAGAAATGTAGCCTTCACTTTTAAGTAAACCAGTAAAGTGGTGGTGTTATTGCGCAAAACCCGGGCTATAATTGATTCAAAAATCAAGCATGCATGTAAAAGAATTATTTATTGACCTAAAATCTGATCCATCCCAATGGATAAAAGGATCTGATTATAAGTACTCTTTTATTGGAAAGATTCCGGGTCGCATTGAGGCTGGGGATTATATCATGGGTATTGCGATTGTTGACACAACCAATGATAAACCTGGAATACAGTTAGCAATAAAGGATATTAGAAAATTAAAAGGTAGATGGTTTGAAATAGAGACGATTCATGTAGTTAAATAATTTTTTAATCACTCATACTTCGCGATACTTATTTGAAAAACCTTTTTAAAGTTGGTAATTGATTAGGATAACTCTTAAAAATGAAAATACTCAAACCCTTTGCTATTCTTGCTTTCACGCTCATATCTTTCTCAGTAAAAGCGCAAAAAAGACCAAATATTATTTTCTTCCTCGTAGATGATATGGGCTGGCAGGATACTTCCGTTCCTTTCTGGGACAGTACAACAGCACAGAACAAAAAATTCCATACACCCAATATGGAAAGGTTTGCCAAGCAGTCTATGAAGTTTACTAATGCTTATGCCAATTCAATATGCACACCATCGCGGGTAAGCCTGATGTCGGGTATGAATGCAGCACATCACAGAGTTACTAACTGGACCGCTTTTAAAGATGGCGCTGTTGATGCCAAAGACAGCCTGTTGAAAATCCCTGATTGGAACGTAAACGGATTATCACCAATTCCCGGGGATTCAAAAAGCGTATATGCGACGCCGTTACCACAGATTTTAAAAGACAATGGTTATTACACCATTCAATGTGGAAAAGCACATTTCGGTGCCTATGGAACTATTGGGGCAAATCCGCTCAACCTCGGTTTTGTAAAAAATGTAGGTGGCAGCGCTGCAGGTAATCCTGCATCCTACCTTGCTGAAGACGACTTTGGTTACGACCCTAATCATTTTAAATTACAGGCAGACATTCCCAACATGCAACAGTATTGGAAAACGCCAACATTTCTTACGGAAGATTTAACCAAAGAAGCAATCCTGGCAATGGATACAGCCCGTATCGAAAAGAAACCATTCTTCCTCTACATGGCTCATTACGCCGTGCAT
>JBBPZF010000371.1:0-5915 GCA_038199105.1 Chitinophagales bacterium
CATACGACACTACGCAATTGGCGCCTGCCTTTAACGTGGGATATAGTGCTCCGTTTTCTGTGAGTTGATCATAGCTTAATGCACTTTGCACAAAATAAATACTTAATGAATCCGCAAATTTGGGCAGCTCATATTTTATCATGGAATCTATCGTCCATTTTCTGAAAGGATCAATGTTTTGTTCTTCCAGCGATCTCACGAGGAGGTAGCGACCGATTGAATAATCAGTAGGAGCGAAAAAAGTAACGCCCTGTTGGTTGATCTTATCTTTAAGGCCTGCTTTGTCCACTAACAAAAGAAGCGTATCAAAAAGACCAGCAGAATTACTCTTTAAATAATCGTAGGTGCTCATGTTTACTTTTGCATTTTGTAATGAGCCTCCCGAGAGGTAATCATTTTTTTTACATGAGATAACAAGTACTGCCGCCAAACAAAAAACAGCAGTGGCTCTAAAAGTATTTTTTATCGAGTTAATCATAATTATTTTTTAGAGATTTGTTTAATGATTTTTCCACCATTCATTTTGGGTTAACAATGGATCCTGCGGTAAAAGTTTTCGCATATCCAACGGCCAGTAATAACCTTTGGCTGCGATACGTGCAGGTGTAAATGAATCAGGGAGCCAGTATTCAAGTTTTTCCATTCTTATGAGGTCGTACATGATGCAACCTTCGCCATACATTTCCCTGAAGCGCTCTTCAAGTATTTCATTAAAAAGATCTTCGCCTGTATTTGTAGAGGGATTAAGCCCCGCTCTTTCTTTTACTACATTTAAGGCTTGTTGTGCCGCTCCATCGTTACCAAGTTTGGAAGCAGCTTCAGCCTTTAAGAGATAAATATCTGCAAGCCTTAATAAAACGAGATTATTATTTACAATAAAAACATTCGGGCGATTATTTGCATCATAATATTTTACATTGGCGTATTTCACTAATACGGGATCCCCAGTCGCTTCAAGGCCTACAATTTTATTGTATCTTTTATCCACTGCAGTATCAGGAAATAATTGATCAGTTAGATAAGTATTGATATTCCATGCTTTGTAAGCTTCTTTATTTTTTATCAAGGGATCATGCAAAAATTTTCCAAAAAAGTTATCCGAAGCGTAATAATCGTCTGATGGATTTAGAAAGTCTATTGATTCATTGTTATCAGCGTTGTATAACATGTTCAATTCAAAAATACTTTCCTGCGATTGGCCTGCCCAAATTTTTTCATAATTTGATACGTCTTCCAATTGATACTGCCCGCTGTTAATTACGCTATCGCAGTATTTTGAGGCATTATCATAATCATGCTTCCAGGCATATACATGCGCCAACAAAGCCCAGGCAGCCCCTTTATCTGCCCTTATTTTACTTGTAGCACTCCCGGCATTGAAGTCCATTAATTGAGCAGCCTGTTTTAAATCTTCAATGCAGTAATTCAATACGTCATCTTCCGGCGATCTTGCTATAGGTTTCACAGCAAGAGGATCTTTAAGCGATTCTTTGGTTAATACAGCATCTCCCCATATTCTTGTGATGTAGAAATAAGTAAATGCCCGTACAAAGCGCCCCTCTCCTATTAGCTGATTTTTATAGACCTCTCCTCCATCATATTTATCGCTGGAAATATTCTGCGCATTTTCTACCACGAGGTGGCATTGATTAATAACGGCATAAAAACGCGTCCAATCTTTTAAGGAAGACTCCAGGTAGGGAACATAACTATAAAGGTTGCGACCGCCATATAACAGGTCTTGATAATTCCAAAATTCGGTACGATCCAATACAAATTCATCAGCAGGTAAATCGCCGGCGATAAAGTGTATTGCCGGATCCTGCCTGATCGCCTTGCGAAGTAAGCCATAGGCACCCGCAAGTGCCTTATCCACGTTGTCGCCGTTTGACCAAAACACCTGGTCGTAAGTGGCATCATGCGGTGTCAATTCAATGTATTTTTTACAGGATGATAGTAATATCCCGGAAAAGAACATTATGCTTATAAAGTGTGTGCTATATTTTTTTATCATCTTTTTTCTTTTAAAAAGTAATATCAAAACCAAAAGTGAATTTTCGCGGCAGTGGATAAGCGGCTCCACTATATTCGCCCTGTGGGCTTACCAACTCTGCATCAGGCACATTGGATTTTTGAAAGCTATAGAGATTGTCAATAATACTATAGAGGCGAATGGTTTGTATCCCTAATCTCTTAACTACATTTTGATTGAAAGAGTAACCAAGGGTCACGTTCTTAATTTTGACATAAGTGCCGTTTTCATTCCATAAAGTTGAAAATGGAAGGAACTCATAAAAATGTCCTCCGTAAGGATTCAAAGAAGGAAAGCCTGCTCTATAGTTTGGATTTTCAGCCTTTGTTGGTGTCCAGTAATCATATTTACTCAAGTCAGGCAGCCGGTTCCGGGCGAAGTCATTTATGTTTCCAAAATTCCAAACGTTGTTAAATTGATTAGATTCAAAATTATTAATGATGTCACGGCCTATGGTATAGGTTGCGAGGATGCCAACAGAGAAATTTTTATATGAAAATTCATTATAAAATCCCCCGGTAATTTTTGGATTGGGGTTGCCGGTAGCAACTAAATCGCCAAACTGCTCACCCCTGTCTTCATCGCTCCATACATCCCAATCATGATTAACGTCTTTCCAGATCGGATAGCCAGGCTGCACAGGTTGATAAGTTTTAAAATAAGATAGCCGCTGACCGGTCAAAGGATTAACGGGTATTTCATTTAAATGGCTATAGACACCACTGTATAGCATTTGCGTCCAGCCGTAGATAGGAGCGCCTACAGCATATATTAATTGCTCATTATAATTCCTTGAATCTTTGAAAAATGACCGGTTGCCATTAGGCAGTTGCGTGATGCGATTGCGGTTAAAGGTCATATTCAAATTGGTAGTCCATTGAAATGCACTTTTTGATGAAAGGTTCCTTGTCTGGATTTGCAAGTCAACCCCTTCGTTCAAAATTTTTACCGGTGCATTAGCGACTACACTATTATAACCAGTGAAAAAGGGGAATGGGAAATCGAGTATCGGATTGGTATTATACCGGCGATATGCATCAACGGTAATGTTTACGCGATTTTTAAACATGTATAGGTCAACACCTATATTGGCCTGGTTAGATTTGTTCCAGGTAAGGTTTGGCTGGGTGATGGGCTTGAAGAAGGAAGGTGTTGCAATAGTAACTCCATTGTAAAAGCCTTGCTGTAAGTCCCAAACATTAAATGGCGCATAAAAGTCATCGGGCAATGATCCGCTTAATCCATAGCTGCCCCTTAATTTAAAAATATCTATGAACTTAAAACGATCCATAAATTTTTCATCCGATACTACCCACGCCGCTGATATAGCCGGGAAATATCCCCACCGGGTATTGGCACCAAAACGTGAGGACGCGTCTCCACGGTACGATGCGTTAATAATATACTTTCCTTTGTAATCGTAAGAAAGCTGGCCAAGAAGCGAGAACAGGCCTGCTTGTTGAAAAACAGAATACGCTTCCAGGTCTTTTTGAGGAATGCCTGAAACGATCTGGATATTATTATCAGGAACATTATAGCAATATATATAAGAGCCTGTTTTTTTATATAATTGAAACGACTGTGTAAGCACTGCATTAAAATTGTGCGTCTTTTCTTTAAATGATTTGGAAGCGGTGAGGATATTGGCAAGATATATTTCCTGGTAATTCCCATTTTCGCTTGATGCAAAAGAACGGTGATCGTCAGTTATTTCGGTTGGCTGAAACCTGTCGCGCTTATCATTTGTATTGGACACTGATCCCTGGAAAGAATATTGCACCGCTTTAGAAATATCGTAGTTCAGTTGTATATATGTGCTGAAAATATCTGATAAATTCTGATCACGCTGCTGATCGTACTGGCCGTAATAAAAATCTTTATCTGTTTGGGATATTGCATAAAACGAAGCAGGCTGTCTCACGCCGTCTATTGGTAGTATGTTGTCCCGCCCTCTGCCAAGCCCACGCTTCCTATCAAGCCGTGAGGCAGAGAAATTTAATATCGCATTAAAGTGTTTGGCAATTTTAAAATCGAAATTTCCCCGTAATGAATATCTTTTAAATCCCGTATTGCGGACTATGCCTTTTTCATCATAAAAATTAGCGCCTACACGATAATTTAGTACTTCATTTCCTGCCGAAATATTTACATCAGCATTATTGACACTGCCGGTTTGGTAAAAAAGATCCTGCCAATCTGTTGCATTATTAAATGCAGGATTAAGGCTGTCAGAAAGCAATTGTGGAATTTGCGAAAGCTGATTGAAAGTTCCATATTCCTTCATAAGGTCTAATTTCTGGTGCCTCTCTTCAGCGCCTACTACTGTTCGAAGCAGTTCCGGCTTTTTCACAACTCCGGTATAGTAAGACAGTCTTATTTGGGGACTTCCGGTTCTTCCTCTTTTTGTTTTAATCACAATTACACCGTTAGCACCACGTGAACCCCATGCTGCTGTTGCGGCGGCATCTTTTTGTACAACAATACTTTCAATATCATTTATATTAATACCCGCTAACACATTAGTACCGGAGCTGGCAACGCTTTCAATATCGTTGACCGAAACAGGAATGCCATCAATAACATACAATGGTGTACTTAATGATCTTGCCTCATCATTAGCGCTTTGTTTTCTATTGTCATTTCCGCCAGCATTCAAGTCTGTAGATATAGTAGAATTGCCACGAACAGTAAACGTATTTCTTACGCCTGGCTCACCGGAAAAATTTTGAATGTTGACGCCGGAAACTTTTCCCTGCAACAATGCATCAAAGCTTGGCGCAGGAAGATTTTCAATTTCTTTTCCGGAAATAATCTGTACGGAGCTGGTCGATTTACGCAGTGTTTGTTTCTGGTATCCTACTATCACCACTTCCCCCATTTGTGTACCACCACTCTCATTCATTTTTATAAGAACTGAATTTTGATTAGCGCCTACACTAATGGTTGTGGTTTCATATCCTACAAAGGATACAACCAGCGTGTTCTTTCCTTCGGGTACCGAAAGTTCAAAGCGGCCATCATCTTTAGTAATGGCGTTGGCCTTACTATTTTTCACAGATACTGTCGCACCATCAAGAGGAGCGTTGTTTTTACTTTCCTGCACAATACCGCTTATTTTTCTTTGCTGCGCAAAGGTGCCGGAGGCTAATAGAATGAGGATGAAAAGCGGGAAAGAATATTGGAGTAATGTTGATTTTTTCATTCGCTGCTTTTTTTGGTTTTAAAAAAAAATTCAATTTTCATATACCATGTGTGTGTAAAAAACGAATTCACTTCAAGCCTTTGTGATTAAATAATTAACAATTATTTACCTGTTCGCCTTTCTAAATTGACATAATTATTTTGATTTTGATGCACCGTGCATCATGCAGAGAGAAGGATTTTTTTACGCAACCGATTGAAATTGCCACGCAACCGATTGTCCTATTTTTAAAGAATTATTTCATTTACGGGAATTCAAAGACTCTTCACTGCAAACACTAACGAACAAAAAATTATCACTTCATTGTTTGTTTTTAGTTCTGCCGGAGATCGCAAACAGATTACCTTACTGCGAAATAATTTCCTAAAATTTGTAAATTGAAATCAATAAAAACCTCAGTTGTAAAATTTAATACAATGAATACACCAGGACTTGAAACTTATTTTTTAATGATGGCTTTAATTTTTTTGGTGAAGCTTGTCTTTTGGCTCGCGGTTGCTTTAGTCATTTTAAAAATTATGACTTTGTTTGTAAAAAAGGCCAAACGAGAAATTTATAGAAGAGGGAGCGATACTGTGGCTATTCTATAGCACTACAATTAATTATATTTATTCAACTTTCGATGCACCAATTAACTTTATCCTCCCTTCATATTCCTCAATAACTTTGTCAGATAATTTA
>JBBPZF010000372.1:0-3431 GCA_038199105.1 Chitinophagales bacterium
GCTTATTAAATAATACCCTTATTTCAATACGCTCACAATCCAGGTAAACGGTATTGCTATGTTCGATGTTTTTAAGAAGATATTTAACGGCCGTACTTTTACCCACTCTACGCATGCCTGTAATTACAGTTACCTGTTTTTTAGGAATATGCGTTAAAAGAGCGTCAAATATTTGGCGGTGAATCATGGTTAAGTAACTATTTGCACAAAAATAGTGCAAATAGTTATACTCTATGCACAGATATTGTGCAGATAGTTTGGGTAAGTGCTGGTCTTCTCTCTCTTCTGCGTAGTCAAATCTTTCAAATCGGGAAAGCATTTTTCCAAATTCTTTTTAAACGGATGAAAATATTAAAAAACAAAAGACATTAGGCCCGGCAATAAATTTCAAATTAAAAAATTGAGTTGTAATGGTTGCTGCTGTCGAAATCAACTATAAAGCTTTTTAGTTCTCATCAAAAATAATTTACGCTGGAAAAAATTAAATGCAGCATTCCCGCTACTTTGGTGTCTTATTGCCGAAATATTTATATCCATCAAATTAGCCTTAATACCTATTATTGAAAATAAAAATTATCCAACGTCGCGGTTTTACTTTTTACTTCTTTGAGAACCAACATGTAAAGCCTTGAGAGCACTTCTACTTTCTATACAACTAAGGAAAGTGTTGAAAAGTTTTTAAAAGATTATATAAAAAAACTCTATTTTGTGTAAAATTTACACATTGTTCGATGTGAAATTTTCACTCTACAAAAAAAACGATTACTGTTATGAGTACCAGAATTACTAAAGCATCAAAACGGCTATGTGTTTTGATCTTATTTTCCCTTTTTACTTTTGCGGCCAATGCACAAACCATTGTTACCGGAAAAGTTACCGATTCAAAAGATGGCTCCGGCCTCGCCGGTGTTACAGTTGCTGTAAAAGGTAACAGAAAAGCTGTGCAGACAGATGCGAATGGAAACTTTTCTATCAGTGCATCTCCAAACAATACCCTGATTTTTACGTCTGTTGGTTTTGACACACGTGAAATTGCCATCAACGGGCAAAATGTTTTAAATGCTTCTTTGACGCAGGGAACTTCGCGTTTGAATGAAGTGGTAGTAGTAGCTTATGGCTCCCGTAAACGAGGCGACTTGACCGGAGCGGTAACATCAGTCTCTGCAAAGGATTTTCAGAAAGGCTTTATTCCTTCCTCTGAGCAATTGTTGCAGGGCAAGGTGGCTGGGTTACAAATCACATCAGGAGGTGGCTCTGCGGGTGGCGGAAGTAAAATTCGTATCCGCGGCGGAGCTTCCTTAAATTCCAGTAACGATCCGTTGATTGTAATAGATGGTGTTCCTGTTGAGGGAAATGGAATTTCAGGAACTGGAAATATTTTAAGTACCATCAACCCTAACGACATTGAATCCGTAAGTGTGTTGAAAGATGCTTCTGCTACAGCTTTATACGGCTCAAGAGCTTCCAACGGCGTAATTATAGTTACTACAAAAAAAGGTGTGAAAGGAAAGATCCGGTTTAATTTTAATACACAAGCTTCCATAAGTGAAGTAATCAAACAAGCGCATGTATTGTCTGGCGACCAGGTAAGAAGCATTGTCACCGCTGATGCAACAGCTACTGGTACCAATACTTATAAGAATTTGCTCGGAGATCAAAACACTAACTGGCAGGACGAAATTTATCGCAAAGCATTTGGTAGTGATAATAATATAAGTGCCAGTGGAAGCGCCGGTCCAATTCCGTTTCGTCTTTCTCTTGGTTATTTAAACCAGGAAGGCGTATTGAAGAACAATACATTCGACAGGCTTTCATCTGCATTAAATCTTTCGCCTAAATTTTTTAATGATCATTTATCAGTAAATGTGAATGTGAAAGCAAGTACTATTCAAAATAATTTTTCTAACCAGGATGCAGTGGGTTCAGCAGTAAGTTTTGACCCAACGCAACCTGTCTATTCAAGCAATAAATACGGTAGTTATTTTGAGTGGCTGCAGGCAGATGGTAAACCAATTGATCTTGCTACAAGAAATCCAATTGGCCTGATAGATTTAAGAGATAATACTTCCCGTGTAAACAGGCTTATCGGGAACATTCAGCTTGATTATAAACTTCATTTTTTACCTGACCTTCATGTACTCGTGAACCTCGGGATGGATAATACATTTGGAAAGGGAAATGATAATTATGATTCATTGTCTGCTACTAACTATAAAACCGGCGGAAGAAGAAGTTACTACCAGCAGGGAAAGAAAAACACGCTTGCAGATATCCAATTATTTTATACGAAGGAATTGAAAAGTATTAATTCCAAGTTCGATGTGTTAGTTGGCCATACTTACCAGGAATTCCTGACCAACGTATATAATTATGCAGCGTTTAGCTATCGGGCACTTTCCGATCCAGGTAAACCCGCATTAAAAGATACTATAGTTAATACTCCACCATTATATGCTACGGATCAACCTAAGTACAGGCTTGAATCTTATCTTGGCAGAGTAAATTTTACTATTGCAAATAAATATCTTCTTACCGCTTCCATACGTCGCGATGCAAGCTCTAAATTTTCGCCCGATACAAGAGTCGGATATTTTCCGGCAGTAGCAGCCGCCTGGAAATTAAAAGAAGAATTTTTTAAAAGTACGGATGCTGTGTCTGACCTGAAATTGAGATTGGGATATGGTATCACAGGCCAGCAGGATGGAATCCCTTACTATTCTTACCTTACCCGTTACACCCGCAGCAGCGTTTCTGCATCTTATCAGTTTGGTGACCAGTTTTATACTTTTCTTCGCCCGGAAGGTTATGATGCCTCAATCAAATGGGAAACTACGGCCACCTCTAACATAGGCCTGGATTTCGGTTTTGCAAATAACAGGATATCAGGTTCAGTAGATTTTTATTATAAGAAAACGAAAGATCTGTTAAGCGATGTGCCAGTGGCGCCAGGTGCTAATTTTGTAAACAGGATCACTACCAATGTTGGTAATATCGAAAATAAAGGATTTGAGTTTAGCCTCAATGGCGGCATTATCAGGCAACAGGATCTTTCATGGGATTTTGGAATCAACATGGCATTCAATGATACCAAGATTACTAATCTTTTGAAATACCAGGATCCCAACTTTAAAGGAATTGATGTGGGAGGTATTGGTATAGCGACCGGAAATTATATCGGAAAAAATATTGTAGGATATGCGCCTAATTCATTCTTTGTGTATAAGCAGATATATGATAAGACTACGGGCAAGCCAATTGAGGGCCTGTATGAAGACATAAATCGTGATGGTCAATCAAATGCTGATGATCGTTACCTCTACAAAAAGCCTTCACCGGATGCACTTATTGGTATCAACACGCAATTGATTTATAAAAAATTCAGTGTCGGGTTAGCGGCCCACGGTATGATTGGGAACTATCTCTTTAATCAA
>JBBPZF010000373.1:0-4303 GCA_038199105.1 Chitinophagales bacterium
AACAAAATGCAGAAAGCAAAGCGGACTTTATTCATAAAATGAAAATAGCAGCAAAGGAAGCAGAAGAATCGCAATACTGGCTTTGGCTTTGTGAATACTCAACTTCTTATCCGGATTGTGGGCGATTGCAAAATAAGGTTGAAGAAATAAATAAAGTTTTGGGCAAAATTTTATCCACTTCAAAAAAGAAGTCTCCCATTAGTTATTTGCTTTGCTTTTTATTTTTTTAATGATAAAGCACTTTTGACATTGAAGCATAATTTGCACATTGAGTTATTTTCAAATTTTCAAATTAAAATATCTTGTTTAAAAAAATACTAATAGCCAACAGGGGAGAAATTGCTTTACGTATTATACGTACCTGTAAAGAAATGGGTATTAAAACGGTGGCTGTTTATTCCACTGTTGATAAGGATAGCCTCCACGTAAAATTTGCAGATGAAGCCGTATGCATAGGCAAGCCGGCCAGCGCCGATAGCTACCTCAACATGCCGCACATAATGGCCGCTACTGAAATTACAAACGCAGACGCTATACATCCGGGGTACGGTTTCCTGGCGGAGAATGCAAAATTCGCCCAGATCTGCATAGATCATGGTATAAAATTTATTGGCCCCACCCCTGCTATGATTAATGGCATGGGCGATAAGATCACCGCCAAGGAAACAATGATAAAAGCCGGCGTGCCTGTGGTACCGGGCGGTGAAGGATTATTGCAGAGCATTGAAGATGCTAAGTCCCAGGCTAATAGAGTTGGATATCCCGTAATATTGAAAGCAACTGCGGGAGGTGGTGGAAAAGGCATGCGGGTAGTATGGGAAGAAAAAGAAATAGAAAGATCATTTGACAATGCGAAGGCAGAGGCTGCCGCATCTTTTAAAAATGATGGTATCTATATGGAGAAATTTGTGGAAGAGCCGCGCCATATCGAGATACAGATTGCAGGAGACCAGTTTGGAAATATATGCCACCTTAGCGAGCGTGATTGCTCTATTCAGCGCCGCCATCAAAAGTTGGTGGAAGAATCCCCCTCGCCCTTTATGACGGAAGAGCTAAGGGAAAAAATGGGTGACGCCGCTATAAAAGCCGCCGCTGCAATTAACTATGAAAGCGTAGGCACGGTCGAATTTCTTGTAGATAAGCACCGCAATTTTTATTTCATGGAAATGAATACGCGGATACAGGTAGAGCATTGTGTAACCGAAGAAGTTGTCAATTACGATCTTATCAAGGAACAAATAAAAATTGCTTTTGGAGAGAAAATATCGGGAAGAAATTATTACCCCGAAATGCACGCGATAGAATGCCGCATAAATGCCGAGGATCCATATAATGATTTCCGCCCATCGCCCGGTCGTATCACGGTACTTCACCAGCCCGGTGGCCACGGCGTGCGTGTGGATAGCCATGTGTATGCAGGATATGTAATACCTCCCTACTATGATAGTATGATTGGGAAACTAATCGCCGTTGCACAAACACGTGATGAAGCCATTAACACCATGAGCAGGGCGCTAAGCGAATATATAATTGAAGGCATACATACTACCATTCCGTTTCACATTCAGCTCATGCAAAATGAAGAATTCAGAAAAGGAAACTTTACTACTAAATTTTTAGAAGGGTTTAAGATGAAATAAACCCTTTCTCCTTAATTATTTATTTGTTTGCCAATCAGGCAATGGCCTCCGCAGCTCCTTCTGCTGCCGCGTTGTGTACATTTGAGTGCTTTTGATAATATTTTCTCCTGGCAAAATAAATAATAGTAAATATTACTAGTAGAATCGCTGGTATTACTGTCACTTTTAAAAATGTATTTGATCCCGCATTGCATCGGCAGTAGCCTCATTCGCTCCTGTAGCGATGGCGCCAGCCTTGAAACTATCGTACCAACGTCCCATAATTGGAACAATTAGTGAAGTTGAAAACATGCCCGCTCCACCCATCAGCGACAAACCAAGGGCGCCGGTGTTGGCACCCGGATGCGAACACCTCACCCAATTTTTTGCAGCAATGGGTTAAATGCTTTTGACGCCACCATAACCTTATCTCCTGGGCACATTGATTGTATCTCACTTTCTACCGCCACAATTTTTACAATATTTACGCCTATCAAAATAGTAACGATATAGACCACGTCTTCCTTGTCAATAGAAATAATTTCTCCGGCAAACTGGAATTTTCCACTTACCTGTTTGTTGCTGAACACTTCAATCGGCAACCCATGCCTGGAAATTTTTCCTTCATCAAGAATGAATATTTCGTCAGACATTTTGATGATCTCTCCTATATCATGGCTCACAAGAATTGTGGTAAGATTGAATTCCTTATGCACCCTCAAAATATAATCCTGCAAAAGGCTTCGCATTTTTATATCCAATGCAGAAAGCGGTTCATCAAGCATAAGGATTCCTGGTTTTCGTACTAACGCCCTTGCCAATGCAACCCTTTGCTTTTGGCCGCCGGAAAGTTCACCCGGTTTACGCTCCTGTAAGTCTTTAAGCTCTATAATTTTTACCAGCTCATGTATAATAGCTTTATTTTGTCCGTTCTCCAATGCATATTCAAGATTCTCTTTCACTGTCATGTTGGGGAACAAAGCATAATCCTGGAATACAAACCCGGTTTTACGCTGTTGTGGTTTAAGGGAAATTCCTTTACCGGTATCAAGCCAACATTTTTCATTAACATTAATCAACCCTTTATCCGGCTGCAACAGCCCGGCAATCAACCTGAGTATAGAAGTCTTTCCTGCGCCGGAATTTCCATACAATGTAACCAGCATTCCCTGCTCTATTTCAACGTCAACATCCAGTTGCATTTCTCCATTTGCCGCTCCTAATTTTTTTTGCAAAGAGATTTGTATCATTTCCAAAATCTTTTTAAATAGCCACCGTTCACCAGGTAAACAACCAGCAAAATGATAAAAGTAATGGCGAATAAAATGAGCGAATACCAGTTTGCATTGCTGTAGTTAAGTGATTCCACTTCGTCGTAAATGGCTATGGAAGCCACTTTCGTTCTGCCCGGAATATTGCCGCCAATCATAAGCACCACGCCAAACTCACCAATGGTATGTGCAAAAGCTAGCACAATACCTGTAAGCAACGAAGGTTTTATATTGGGAAGAAGCACTTTGAATAGCGTTGTTGTTCGCGACTTTCCGAGCACATAAGATGCCTCGGTAATTGCAGGATTGAGGCTTGAAAACCCCGCCTGTATAGGATGAACCATAAACGGTAAACTATAAATAACCGAAGCAAGCACAAGTCCGCCGAAAGAAAAGATCAGTTTGATGCCCAGCGAATCAGCCAGGAAGCTGCCAAAAGTATTTGCAGGGCTGAACGCAATTAAAAGATAAAACCCTAAAACAGTGGGCGGCAAAACAAGCGGCATGCTTACGAGTGTTTCTACAATTGCTTTCATGCGAAACTTCGAGTAGGCCAGCCAGTAAGCCAATGGAATGGACACAAGCAAAAGGACAAAAGTTGTTAGCAGCGCCAGCTTAAATGTCAATATCAAAGGTTGCCAATCCATTATTGAGATATCATTATTTCATTTGTTTTAATCATCGCACTAACTGTTTCGCCTACCTGTAAATCAAGCTGAAGCACAGCGTCCAAAGAAACGACAGCAACTATATTTCCAACAGCAGTATCAACTATTATTTTACTCATCAGTTCACCTTTTTGTATATCAATAATTTTCCCCGGTACTTTATTTTGTAAACTCACCAAATGTTTCAGCCCCTTCCCTATTATCACTTCAGTCTCTTTAAAGATCACATTGATCCGGCTATCCATTTTCAACCAGGCCGCGGCAGCGGGAGTTTCAATCACCATTGTTTTAAAGAAAATGTTATTGACATCTATCGTGATCAAAGATATATTGCCACTCACTTTTATTGATACTATTACGCCACTGAAGATGTTCATATGCGAATCTTAATTTACAGAATACCCAAAATTTTGAAGGATATCTTTTGCCTTCGGAGAAAACAGGAAATCATAAAACTTTTGCGCATCCCCATCGTGTGAGCCGCTGTGCTTAAGCATTACAGCTCCCTGTGCAATGGGCGTATAGTCCGCCTCATCAATATCTGCCCAGTTGCCTTTGCCTTTCATCTCCGGTGATAAAACTACAGATTTGGCCGTAAAGCCAACCTCCGCGGCTTTCGAAATGATGAACTGGTTTGTTTGCGAAATACTTTCGCCATACACCAGTTTACTTTTTACCTCTTCATATATATTATAATGTTTCAGTACTTCAATAGCAGCCTTACCATACGGTGCAGTTGCAGGAT
>JBBPZF010000374.1:0-6627 GCA_038199105.1 Chitinophagales bacterium
TACTATTCCGATGCAGGAAGTAATTTAAAATATGATTTTATCGTTCATCCGGGTGCTAATGTGAATAATATTGCAATGAAATATTCTGGGGTGGATAAAATAACTATAAGAAATAAAGAACTGGTAATATCAACTACGGTCGGAGATAATAAAGAGCTTTCTCCTTATACCTACCAGGTGATAGATAACAAGCGTGAGGAACTGGAATGCCGTTACGTTGTAGAGGGTGATGTTGTAAAATTTAAAGTAAAAAATTACTCCCCTGATAAAATTTTGATCATTGATCCTACGGAAATATTTTTCAGTTATTCCGGTAGTACGGCCGATAATTGGGGCTTTACCGCGACGTATGGCCCGGATGGCAGTTTTTATGGCGGCGGGATAGCGTGGGAAAATGGATTTCCAGCATCTCCCGGCGCCTATGATAATTCATTTGGCGGAGCATACGATATTGCTATAATAAAGCTTACACCTGATGGAAGCCAAAGAGTATATGCAACATACATTGGCGGCAGCGCAGAAGACCAGCCCCACAGTTTGATTGTTGATCCGCAGGGCAACCTTGTAATTGCGGGAAGGACAAAATCTTCAAACTATCCTACCACCAATGTTTATGGAAAGGGAGGTAAATGGGATATAGTTGTAACTAAGCTTAATGCAGCGGGCAGTGGCTTGATAGGTTCGGTAAGAATTGGCGGCGTAGAGGATGATGGCGTGAATATAGGTGACGAGCAACAAGCGCCCAAGCTTAATTCATTAAAGAGAAATTACGGGGATGATGCACGCAGCGAAGTATTGCTGGATGGAGCGAATAATATCTATGTGGCATCCTGCACTCAATCTACTGATTCCGGCAGTGTAAGTGATAATTTCCCAACTACTGCCGGCGCATTTCAAAGCAGGCCTGGCAAAAAACAGGATGCAGTTGTTTTAAAGCTAAATCCAAATTGCAATAGTTTGCTTTTTAGTACTTTAATTGGTGGAAAAGATAACGATGCCGCATACGTGCTGAAAATTGGCAATAATAATAATATTTATGTGGCAGGTGGTACGGCGAGTGCTGACTTTCCCGGTATTTCCTCATCGGGCGTTATTCAATCCACATTTGGGGGAGGCGCCTGTGACGGCTTTGTTATTGAGCTGAACAATATTGGCACCGCAGTATTAAAGGGAACCTATCTTGGTACAACATCAGCAGACCAGGTGTACGGAATTGAGACAGATAAGTTTGGGTTCATTTATGTAACAGGCTTATCAGAAGGCGATTGGAAAGTAACTCCGAATGTTTACTTTAACGCAGGCGCCAAGCAGTTCATCTCTAAAATAAAACCGGACCTGGGCGATTATGTTTATTCCACCGTATTTGGCTCTGGCGGAGTTCCTAACATGTCACCCGTTGCCTTTTTAGTTGACAGGTGTGAAAATGTGTATGTGTCAGGCTGGGGAGGTAAACCTAATGGCCCTTTTTTAAAAGGTAATGTGAGAGGGATGCCAATAACGCCCAACGCTATAAAAGCTCAGACTGATGCCACAGGAAGTGATTTTTATTTTATCGTTTTGCAAAAAGACGCCGCCTCACTTTTATATGGAACTTTTTTTGGCCAGGACGATCCGCCTAACAGTGATTCAGGCCCGGAGACTTTCGGCGACCACGTAGATGGAGGTACCAGTAGGTTCGACAGGAATGGAGTTATCTACCAGGCTATGTGCGCAAATTGCTTTAGAGGTGTTCCATTTCCCGGCACGCCCGGCTCATGGTCCAAGACTAACAACGCCACGGCGGGTGGAAAATGTAATCTCGGCATGTTGAAAATTGCCATGAATTTCGCAGGCATACAAGCAGGCTTGCTGGCCTCAATTGATGGCGTTCCTTATGACACCATTGGATGTGTTCCCCTGACAGTTGACTTTTCTGATACCGTTCAAAAAGCAAAGCTTTATTATTGGAGTTTTGGCGATGGTAGCGGCGATACAACTACCGTCCCAAATATTAGCCATGTCTACAATACCACCGGTAAATTTTTAGTTAGGCTGATCGCTATAGACAGTGCAACGTGTAACATTTCTGACACTGCGTACACAACAATACGCGTAGGAAATAATAAGGTTAATCTCGACTTTGTTCCAACAAAATTGCAGCCCTGCACAAGCCTTAGTTATAGCTTTGCCAACACATCAACACCAACATTTGGCGGATTTAACCCCAATACTTTCACGTGGGATTTTGGCGATAATACGCCGGCAGTAACCCAAAGCCAGGCGCCACCAATTATCCACAGTTATGCCGGGCCGGGCACTTACAAGGTGAAGTTGTCAATTAGTGATACCACATTTTGTAACTCGCCGGATGATACGGTAAAAACTGTCCGCTTATCACCACAGGTAAAAGCTCAGTTTGCAACGCCTCCTAATGGGTGCGTTCCCTATACGGCTGATTTTGTCAACAATTCTCTTGGAGGCCTTAGTTTCGTTTGGGATTTTGGAGATGGCACTACATCCACCCAGGATAATCCATCGCATTTATACGCTGCGGTTGGAGCTTATGTTGTAAAGCTAACTGCGTTTGATTCATCGTCATGCAATAAAGCAGATTCCATTTCTTTCACAATTACAGTGAGTCCTATTCCTTCTGCGGCGTTTACTTATAATCCTAACCCGCCGCAGGAAAATAAATTCACCAATTTTGTGAATGAGTCTGCTGGCGCTTCAAACTATTTGTGGAATTTTGGAGATGGTGATACAAGTACGGAAGTAAATCCTTCTCATATATTTCCAGCTACTGCAACTTATAAAGTGTGCCTGAATGCTTCGAACGAGGCAGGTTGCAGCATGGATACCTGCGTGGATGTGCAGGCGCTTATTAAACCTTTGGTAGATGTGCCTTCTGCATTTACTCCAGGCAGGTTTGGTGTTAACAGCCGCATAAGGGTGGAAGGATTTGGTATAGCGCAAATGAAATGGACGATTTACAATCGCTGGGGGCAAAAGGTATACGAGACATCCAGCAGTAAGAGCTCATGGGATGGCACATTTAATGGAAAACTTCAACCTGTTGACGTGTACACTTATACGTTAGATGTTACTTTTTCTGACGGTAAAAAATATAGAAAGACAGGTGACATTACATTATTAAGATAATTATAAACTACCATGAAGAGATGGATTAAAATATTTTTTTCCTTTTTGATAAGTTGCTCCTTTATTCACAACGGCATTAGCCAGGATCTGCATTTTTCGCAGTTCTTTAATAACCCTTTGCTTACCAATCCTGCCAACACAGGCTTCATACCAGATGCTGATTATAGGTTAGGCGCATCTTATAGAAATCAATATTCTAATATTATGGCCGTTCCATATAAAACAATGTCAGTGTATGGAGATGCGCAGGTATTGCGAAACAGGATTGAAACAGGATGGCTTGGCCTGGGCGGAGTTATATTACGTGACGTTGCAGGTACAGGAAGTTTGACTTCTACAAAAATTTACGGTTCTATTGCGTATCATCAGCAACTGGGTTTAAGCAGCCTGCTTACTGCGGGCTTTAATGTAGGTTGGGCTAATAAAAGAATTGACCAAAGCAAGCTTACTTTCCCCGATCAGTTTGATGGTAAGTTTTTTGATGGCACACAGCCTACCTCCGTTATGCTCACTAATAACAACATCAACTATTTTGATGTGCAGGTTGGAATGAACTATGCTTACTTTCCTACGGAAGATATTTACATAAATGCAGGCTACTCCATCCACCATGTAAACCGTCCGAGGGAAACTTTTTTTCAAGCTGATAATACGGGAGATGACAGAATAGCGCCGCGACAAATTGCATTCATAAACGGTATTTATAAAGTGAATCAAGATGTGATCATCAATCCTAATATTTTTTACACTACGCAGGCAAAATCCAGTGAATTGGTGCTTGGCCTGAATGGTGCTTACAATCTTTCGGGAGATGGAGCCAAACAAATAATTGGCGGATTGTATTACCGGTTTAAGGATGCTATAGTACCGATGGTAGGGCTTGAGATAAATAATATTCGCTTCACCTTCAGTTACGATGTAACCACTTCTTCGCTCAAAAATTTTAATCATTCCCTTGGAGCTTCAGAATTTAACCTGCTCAAAAAAGGATTCTATAATGAATTCAGCGGTGACAGGCGGCAAACACTTTGCCCTTCGTTTTAGCAATAACAAATATCTTTTAGAAAATAAGATAAGAGCGATTCCATTCAATTTATTTCAAATTTCCGGCTGTTTATTTTTATCTTTCCCTGCGCAGGAGATTTCGAAATTTAGAGAGATTTGTTAATAGTGTTATGAGTTTGGAATTCACCTGCTAAATTATTTATCACAGTAATAAATTTTTATGAATAAAAAGATTGCGATTATTGGGGGAGGAAATTTAGGGTCGGCTATTGCAGAAGGTTTGCTTAAAAGTAAATTCTGTAAGCCGTCTGATATTACCATTACAAAAAGAAAAATCGCAACGCTACAAAAGTTGAATGACAGGGGGGTACGCGTAACTTCAAATAATGGCGAAGCTGTAAGCAATAGTGAACTGGTAATACTTGCTGTAAAACCTTACCAGGTAACGGATGTGGTTAATAGTTTCAAAGATGAATTGACAAGCAAGCATTTTTTGGTATCAGTAGTGACTGGTGTTTTGATAACTGAAATTGACGAGATTATTAATAAACGCCTTCCTGTATTCCGCGCCATGCCTAACACAGCCATTGCCATACAGGAAAGTATGACGTGCTTAAGTTTTACCAACGCGGCCGCTGCGCAAGTTAATTATGTAAAAAAGTTGTTCTCTACTTTAGGCAAAGTGACAGTGATAGATGAGAAACTAATGGAAGCCGCTACTGTATTAGGCGCTTGTGGCACTGCTTATGCCATGCGGTACATTCGTGCCAATATACAAGGAGGTATAGAAATTGGTTTTGATGCCGTGACGGCTAATCTTATTGCAGCGCAAACCGTAAAGGGTGCTGCTGAATTATTATTGCAGAAAGGAACTCATCCGGAGCAGGAAATAGATAAAGTGACCACACCAAAAGGTTGCACTATAGCCGGGCTTAATGAGATGGAGCATCGTGGCTTTAGTTCTTCTCTTATAAAAGGAATCGCTGTGAGCTATAACAAAATTGCTAAAAGTTGAGGGGCTAAGAATTGATAATTAAGAATTGAGGAAAATTAATCTATTGCCTATTGCCTATTGCCCATTCACCATTGCCCATTGCCCATTGACCATTGACCCTTTTCACAATAATCTCATTCGATATGCGTTCATCGCAGTGTTGCCTAGTTTTTTTATAAAATAGTAATTTACAAATAGACCTACTACTGCCCCTATACCTGGAATAAGTTGCGCCATTTTTGCAAGGTCAATATGGTCCCTGTATTCCTGTTGAAAATTATACCAATCAAAACCATGGATATCGTCAGGCAAATCTGCCGATTTCTTTTGCCAATCTTCAATCTTTCCAAAAATTTGCTGCCTGTATTTTTGACTGCTAAAAGCCAGTTGAAAAATGTACAGGATATACAACCGTTCTTTATAATCTTTTACATCAAAACCATACATGGCGGCTATATCAAAAAGCAACTTTATTTTTATTCCAAGCAATACCGGGAAATCAACAAAGCCAAGAAGAATTCCGCCTGCACCTGTAATGCCACCTTCAACTGCCGCGGTCTTTTTATAATTATTTATTTTTTTTAAAACAGCACTTTCCGTTTCTTCTATCGAGTGGAAATTATTTTTTTTAGGAACCGTATATTTCGCCCCAAACAAAACTGCGCGTATCATTTGTTTTATAGTTACGGTAACAGCGTTGTGAATCTTTTGGGGAATAATGCCATTGAGTTTATCCTGTATTGACTTAGATACTTTTCCTGCAACAGAAGGGCGCCGGCACATCTTTCTTTGCCATGCTTTTAATTCTAAATCAATCTTTGTTTGGTAAGGAAGTTCCATTATTGAATATTATCTTAGTGCAGTTTATTTGCAGCAAATCCATCTTTGATGTTGTCTTTTAATTTTAACCCCGGAAACTCTTATCTGTACTCTGTAATAATCTGCGATTGTTTGTATTAAATTGAGGCTATATCAGGCTTCTGATTGATGTAAAGTATGAGAATTTTTTTATAAATTAACTCTTAATCTAATCTAAAATCTTGCGCATGAAATTAAAACTACTCGTATCATGGCTTATGCTTATTATAAGTATGCCGTTAGCTGTCTTTAGCCAAACAAAAACCATTACTGGTAAAATAACTAACGAGCAGGGAGAGCCGGTTCCATCGGCAACTGTTCAGCAAAAAGGTGCCACTGCAGCTGTTACAACAAACGATGATGGAACCTTCACAATCTCCGTCGCTGGTGCAAATCCGGCACTGCTCGTATCATCTGTTAACTACAGCCCTTACGAAGTTCGTGTAGGAGGCCGCTCTTCTTTCGATATAATATTACAAAGTACGGCCGGTAAGCTCAATGAAGTTGTGGTTACCGCTTTAGGAATTACACGGCAAAAGAAATCTTTAGGTTATGCTGCTCAAAGCGTAAATGCCGAACAGATTACCGAATCTCATCAAAGTAATTTATTGAATGCTTTGCAGGGTAAAGTA
>JBBPZF010000375.1:0-3689 GCA_038199105.1 Chitinophagales bacterium
CCGCTCGCTGCCATAAGCCTGCCAGCAAAAGATACTGATGCACCGGCAACCAATTACACACTTCTTTTTAATTTAGACCCACAGAACCGTGTATCGGCGGTAGTTTTAAAAACTGCCGACTCAATGGATGTTGCAACCGGCGATAAACTTTTTCTCTATTATTATGACCACTCCATGGCGCTTCTTACGGGCGTCACTTATACATTTGCCATTGATAACTATAATAACCAGGTAAGTATTCCCGTAGAGCAATTACTTACAAAGCTTCGTACCCTGCAATGGGGCGAGGCAGACCTTACGGTTAGGAATAACCAGGTAGACGTAGAGGTAGGCCTTTCCCATGGCGGCTTTTCATTCATCCTCCATTAAATTTTAACCTCAACTATTGTTATCATTTTGCGGTCAAAAAACTAATACTGTTACCTGGAAGATGATCTAAGCCATAACTAAAAAAAGCGGCATTCTGCAGGCTACAATTCTTTGATTCCAAAGTTTGGCTTTGTACCTGGATCATCGGATAGTTGGTCTTTCGGTTTGGATCGGTTATTCGCTGGTATTGGATAAAGGAAAAAGAAGGTGACTGATATTGAAGGGCCGTTTTCAGGACCTCAAATTATTTATACCATCAACGATACTATCCAAGGCCATTACCCATTTTTCTATTAGTCTATTGCACATGTGGCGTGCATTAATAATAAAATGAAATGCTTGTCTATTACTAAATTAATGGATACGAACCCTGCTTCGTTAACTGCAGAGATAATAAAGTATAACCCTGAAGAGTACAGGCCGCAAGCTATTCCCGTACCTTTAAATTTGTTAGGTATAAATAATTAAAAATCGTTATTATGAAAAAAATTTTTTTGATGATTGTTGCTGCTTCGTTTTTCTTTATTCATGCATCAGCACAATTACGATTGCCGGATATTATCAGCGATAGCATGGTGTTGCAACAAAATACCAGCGCACCAATTTGGGGTTTGGCTTCAGCGGGAGAAAAAATTGAAGTGAGTGGAAGCTGGTCAAATAAAACCACGCAAGCAGTGGCAGATAGGGATGGCAAATGGATGGTGAAGCTTGCAACACCAAAAGCCGGCGGCCCTTATAATGTCACTATTAAAGCAAATGAAACAAAAATATTGCATGGAATTTTAATTGGCGAAGTATGGATATGTTCAGGTCAGTCAAATATGGAAATGCCCGTACAAGGTTGGGGTGAGTCAACACCGATAAATAATTCAGCACAGGAAATTGCGAACGCCAATTATCCAACTATGCGTTTATTTATTGCAGATAAAAAAGTTGCTTTTTCACCGCAAAAAAATGTAAGGGGCAAGTGGCAAACCTGTTCGCCCGCATCTGTTGCGCAATTCAGTGCAACCGGTTATTTCTTTGGACGCGAATTGTTCAATCATTTGCATGTGCCTGTTGGTTTGATGGATGTAACATGGGGCGGAACGATTGCCGAAGCATGGACGAGCCAGGCATCGTTGAGAACAATGGGCGATTTTGATAAAGACCTTGATAAAATAAATTTAATGGCAACGCACGCTGATGAAATGATGGCAAAAGATAAAGAGAATGAAGCTGCGTGGAAAGAAGCGCTTACCCAAAACAATAATGATTATGCCAATGATATTTCAGATACAAGTTGGCATACCATGAGCTTACCAACAACCTGGGAAAATGCGGGTTATCCTGATCTTGACGGAATAGCCTGGTTTAAGAAAACAATTGATCTTCCTGCATCGTGGGCGGGCAAACAGTTAAAGCTTGACCTCGGCCCAATCGATGATAATGATGTAACATATTTTAATGGAATTATCGTTGACAGTACAATGAAAGATGGCTCATGGATAACCGATCGCCATTATACAATTCCTGCAAATCTTGTAAAAGCAGGCAAAAATATTATTGCAGTTAAAGTGATTGATAACGCGGGTAATGGCGGTATTTATGGAAAGAAGGAACAGTTGCAATTATATCCTGTTGATGGTAATGTAAATGATGGCATTAATCTTTCCGGTGATTGGTTATTTAAAATAGAAGTAGTAAAGCCAAAGGCTGCTATGGGCAACAATCCCAATCAGCCGTCTGTTTTATATAATGGCATGATAGCTCCGTTAGTTCCTTTTGCGATTAAAGGTGCAATATGGTACCAGGGCGAATCCAATGTTGGCAGGGCAAAACAGTATGCAACATTGTTTCCTTCATTAATAAGCGATTGGCGTAAGCAATGGAATGAAGGAAAATTTCCATTTTATTTTGTGCAGATAGCGCCGTATAATTATGGTGGAGACAGCACGCAGGCTGCAGCTTTAAGAGATGCACAACGCAGAACACTTGATGCATCAGACAATACAGGTATGGCTGTTACAATGGATATTGGTAATACAACAAATATTCATCCTGCAGATAAACAGGATGTGGGCAAGCGTTTAGCTTATTGGGCATTGAATAAAACTTATGGTGAAAAGAATGTTGTGTATTCCGGCCCGCTGTATAAAAGCATGGAAGTAAAAGGGAATAAAATAATTGTGTCCTTTACTAACACCGATGGTGGCCTTACATCAAACAATAAACCATTAAAAGGTTTTGAAGTACGCGGTGCTGATAATATTTGGAAACGGGCAACGGCAAATATTAATGGCGATAAAGTTATTGTACAAAGTACTGACGTTGCAAAACCAGTTGCGGTGCGTTATGCGTTTTATTCTTATGCAAAAGGTTCTTTGTTTAATGGAAAAGATTTGCCGGCATCTTCATTTACATCAGCGGCTTTACAATAAATCGAATCTTAAAAAAGAGTTAGGCTTTTTTTCGTAATATGCTAAAGCCCTTTTTTCTGGTAATCTTCTCCACAGTAGAAATAAAATCCGCGGAGAACAAAAAATTAAAAAATAAACACCCAGGCCATACTTGTATTTTTTGGAAGTATCTTCAATCTTATAATATGCCTCAAGCCCCTATAGATTTTAAAATCATATTCCAGTCCCTTCCGGCAATTGGAATGATTTTATTACCTGATTCACCAGACTTCACTATTGCAGAAGTAACCGGTGAACTGCTCAGACTCACTAATACTAAGAAAGAAGATATTACCGGAAAGTCATTTTTTCATTTTTTTCACCGCAATCCCCCCGATGCAGAAGTTTTCCGGCATTCTCTAAGCAAGGTTATAAGTACAGGCAACTCCGATCGGATTGAGGCGCAACGTTATGATATAACAAATTCCGACGGGGTGGCTGAAGAATTTTACTGGTCTCCGGTGAGCACACCGGTTTTCAATGAAGCAGGAGAGTTGGAATATATTCTTCACATGTCTGAGAACATAACAGAAAAAATATTAAGTAAAAAAGAAGCGGAGGCTGCGAGGTACAATTTTGAATATTACCTGGAAAATGCCGCAGCGCCATTTGCCATACTTACCGGGAGAAAATTTGAATTTACGTTTGCCAACGAAGCATATATCGAATTAATGAACGGCAGGCAACTCGTGGGCAAATCACTGGACGAAGCCATCCCGGAATTAAAGGACCAGCCCTTTATTTTATTACTGCAACAGGTGTACGACACAGGCATTCCATTTCATGCCACTGAAATCGCCGCTACTGCATTATTTGATGAAAATATAGAGCCCAGTACAAGATATTTTAATCTTAGTTATACGCCTATTAAAGATCATAACG
>JBBPZF010000376.1:0-6668 GCA_038199105.1 Chitinophagales bacterium
ATAAACATCAGCAATAAAACATAATTCAGTTTCGGTATTAACGCATGGAATGCTATTATAGCCTGCGAACAATACCTGAATGAAACGAGCATTTTATAGTAAGTGATTTTGGATAAGTTCAATAGGTCACACTTGTTATTAAACTTTACAACAAATCTTCCGTTGTGGAATTTATTCCTCATCAGCTTACTAACCTTATTTTCATACGCTCAAAAGCCTTATCAGTAGCGGATTTACAAATAGGCATAAACTTTTCATTGTAACTATTTCACATAAAATATAAGTTATGAGGCCAATATGGACGGGTGCAATCGGCTTTGGCTTGGTCAACATACCGGTAAAACTTTATAGTGCTACACAATCAAGCAATATAAGCCTTGACATGCTGGATAAAAAAGACCATGCTAACATAAAATACCAACGCATAAACGAAAAATCAGGAAAGGAAGTGGCGTGGGGAAATATTGTAAAGGGCTACAAGCTTGATGGTGAATATGTGGTATTAGACGATAAAGATTTCGAGGCAGCAAGTGCAAAAAAAACAAAAACAATCGAGATTTCAGATTTTGTAAAAGAAGACGAAATCAGCAGCCTTTATTATGAAACGCCTTACTATCTTGAGCCTGATAAATCCGGTACACGGCCTTACGAATTATTAAGGCAGGCTTTGCTGAAAACCAAAAAAGTAGGTGTGGCAAGCTTTGTAATGCGGAGTAAAGAAAGCCTCGCCATACTCAGGCCCGACGGAGATGCGATCGTGCTAAACAGGATAAGATTTGAAGAAGAAATCAGGGACACGGAGGAACTCACGCTTCCGAAAAATACCGACGTAAAACCTGCCGAATTAAAAATGGCCATATCGCTTATTGACCAGCTTACGGCAAAATTTGATATTTCAAAATACAAAGACACCTACAACGCAGAGCTTTTAAAATTGATAGAAGCGAAGGCTAAAGGCAAACCAATTAAAGCTCCGCAAATGACAGTTGTTCATAGTAAAACAAAAGACTTAATGGAACAACTGAAAGCAAGCCTTGACGTTAAACGTAAAAAAGCATCCTGATGGCGTTATCCCTTTATAAGAAAAAAAGAAATTTTAAAGAAACATCTGAGCCGGCCGGCAAATTAAAAAAGTCTGAGTCAAAACTTTCTTTTGTGGTTCAAAGGCATAAGGCATCGCGACTTCATTATGATTTCCGGTTGGAAATGGATGGGGTTTTAAAAAGCTGGGCAGTGCCCAAAGGACCTTCTTTAAATCCGAAAGATAAACGCCTCGCCATGATGGTTGAAGATCACCCCTACGATTACAAGGATTTTACAGGTATTATCCCGGAAGGGAACTATGGTGCAGGCATAGTGGAGATTTGGGATAGTGGTACTTACGCGGATATTGAAAATTCTGAAAGAAAAATCGCAGAAAAAAATTTGAAGGTGGGATTAAAATCAGGTGATTTTAAATTTCAACTTTTTGGTAAAAAATTAAAAGGTGAATTTGTATTAGTAAAATTAAAAGGCAAAGAAGACAATAGCTGGCTGTTAATAAAACATAAAGACAAATATGCGGTAGAGACGGAGTATAACAGTGAAGATGATACGCCTAAATCTTCACCCATAAATAAGTTTTTGGAAGATAAGAAAAAGACAGCCCCCGTTAAAAAAAAAAGTACGTAGCCACCTCCATTAAAAAAGGAAGCAAACTCAGTGATTTTATAAAGCCAATGCTGGCAAGGGAAACTGAGAAACCTTTTGATAGTAAAGACTGGCTGTTCGAAATAAAATGGGATGGCTACCGCGCAATCGCTGAAAAAAGTAAGGACAAGATTTCTCTCTATTCCAGGAACGGGATCACTTTCGAATATACCTACCCGATAGTTGTAGATCAACTTAAACTTGTAAATGAGGATGTAGTATTAGATGGCGAAGTTGTTGTGCTGGATGATGAAGGACGTCCCAGTTTCCAGTTTCTCCAACATTATTCTGAAAACAATCACAGGCCTATTCAATATCATATTTTTGATCTGCTTAAATTAAATGGCGAGGACACAACAGGTCTTCCGCTTATAGACAGGAAAGAGCTTTTACAAAAGATAATCCCGGAGAACGAAGTGATCAAATATTCTGATCACATATTAGAATACGGAAAATCTTTCTTCCAGGTTTCTACCGAAAAGGATCTTGAGGGAGTAATGGCCAAAAAGATTGATTCGAAGTACTACATTGGAAGACGTACAACGGAGTGGCTTAAAATTAAAAATCATAAAACACAGGAAGCGATAATAGCGGGATACACAGCGCCCGGCGGTGCAAGAAAATATTTTGGCGCATTAATTCTTGGATCTATGGTTGAGGATAAGCTAACGTATATTGGCCACACGGGCACAGGCTTTGATCAAAAATTGTTGAAAGAAATGTATGAGTTATTACAACCGCTCGTACAGGAAGACTCTCCTTTCGAAGAAAAAATCAAAACCAATATGCCTGTTACGTGGGTTAAGCCCGAATTAATCTGTGAAATAAAATATGCTGAGATAACCGCAGATGGTAAATTAAGACATCCTGTTTTTTTGCATTTAAGAGAAGATAAAAATATAAATGACGTAACGATGGAAAACAGTAAACCTGTAAAAGAAGTAGTTCAAAAAAAAGCTACGCCCGTGAAAGGGGAAAAAGAGACAAGCGATCCTAAAAAGAAAAGTGATACAAAAGACCAAAGCGAAATCTTTGTATTTGGACGCGATAAAATAAAAGCCACACATCTTGATAAAGTATATTTTCCTGAGAATGGCGTAACTAAAGGCGATGTGATCAATTATTATATTTCTATGGCTGATTACATTTTGCCATACCTCAAAGGCCGCCCTGAATCACTATTGCGTAATCCCAATGGCATTCACCAGAAAGGATTCTTTCATAAAGATGCAGGAGAAAATGCGCCTAAATTTGTGAAGCGCCAGCTCGTATTTTCTGAATCAAATTCAAAAGACATTGATTATATCATTTGTGATAATAAAGCAACACTTACGTATCTAAATAATCTTGGCTGCATAGAAATAAATCCGTGGCACTCCACGGTACAAGATCTCAATAAGCCGGATTATCTTATTATTGATATTGACCCTTCTGATAAAAATACATTTGAACAGGTAATCGAAGCTGCGAATGTAATTAAGCAAGTCTTAGATAATGCCGGAGCTCCGGGTTTTTGTAAAACCTCGGGCGCATCAGGCATGCATATATATGTGCCTACAGCAAAGAAATATACTTATGAGCAGGTAAAAGATTTCACTTACCTGATTTGTATGATTGCAAATGATCAAATGAAAGGTTTTACCACACTAGAGAGAAATTTAAAGAAGCGAGGTGATAAACATATCTATCTTGATTATTTACAAAACCGGAGAGGGCAAACTATTTCTTCAGTATACAGCTTACGGCCAAAAATTGGTGCTACCGTTTCCACACCGCTATCTTGGGAAGAAGTAAAGAGCGGATTATCCCCTAAGCAATTTACCATTCATAACATTGAGGAAAGAGTAATAAAAATCGGGGATATTTTTAAAGATGTCCTTGGAAAAGGAATCGATCTAAAAAAATGTATTAAAAAGCTGGAGGGTTAAATAGAAAGGATTCTTTGGAATATATTTTTCTTTTTTGAACGTTGCACATTGTTGTTATCAGATTCATCCTTTTTTGAAATGAATTGCGTTACACCATACTGAAGTGCTGTTCCCAGTGCCTTTTTTACCAGACCGGCAGATTTGCCCACTACCATTTTACGCGAGAAATACCCTGCTCCCAGTCCTAAAGCAACCTTTAACAAGTTGTGTTTTAATTCAGTAGATTCCTGTACTTCGTGAATTGTAGTTTTAAGAAGATTGGTGGGCTTTAAGCTAACCAGAATGGTATGAATATGATCTTGTATATCAGCTTCCTGCAGCTCTACCTTTCTTTTTAGCCTGTTAATCGCTGTAGTCAACTCGGTAGTGTTCGCTACTTTTTCAAGTTTCTTATTTGCTATTTCTTCGTTATCCATTTTTTGCTGTTTGGAATTCTATTAATCCATCATTTCCTTTATAAGACGGTTACTTACCGGCGCTTTCAAAATATTGCCCCTATTTGCATACAGAACAAACCCGATGATTAAATATAATCCCGCAATAATAAAAAATCCATAATAGACGGCTCCGAGGAGATGGCCAATTAATATTGCAAGACCTATTGAGATACATAATATTGCTGTGAATAAAATCATTAGCAACATTATCATTGCAATCACAGTAGACATGAAGCCTGACACCTTATTAATAGCTATCAACTTTACCAGGTCAACCCGTGTCTCTGCGTAATCTTTTAATTTGGTAAAAAATTCCTCCAGCCCCGTAGGCTTATCTTCCATTGTCGCATTATCATTAATCATCGGACTTGTTTGTTTTGCAAATAAAATAAATGAAAATAAGTTTATTAACCATTCATAGTATTTCTTACATCGCCTTGCATAGCATTGGCTTTATCCTTTGCCTGGTTTACTAGGTCATTTCCCATATCCTTACCTTCTGATACAAGGCTTGATAGTTTTTGCTTTGCAGCATCATACTTTTCAGATACTACATCCGAATATTCGCTATACCTGTCCTTAACAGAATCAGCAAGATCAGAGCCTTTTTCAGCAATCTTTCTTCTTGTTTCTGTGCCTTTATCGGGGGCAAATAATATTCCTAATACGGCACCTGCAGCGGCACCCGCTAAAACGCTTGCTAATACTTTTCCTGAGCCCATGATTTTTAAATTTTAGTTGTTTTAATTATTAATTGTTTATCAATATACCTACAATAGTCTGCCAATAAGTTGTAATATTATAAAAAATGGGTAGAACCCAATATAGGCAATGGTTTTAAGGTCTTCAAGACCTTCTTTGAAATCTATGTAATTACTAATTATCTGAGTAATATTTTGCCCACTCTGAGGAGTTTTATTTTATTAAAAAGAACCGCTAAATTTTTAGAATGACAGAACCCACTAACAGCAAGTATCTTTTGATTAATACATTCTGGCATAATCTTTAAATATTATATGCCCAGCAGCAAAAGCCTTTTTTTGAAAATTATGTTAAGTGAATAGATCTTTACTGTACCATTGTGTAATAAATCAATCATTTTATGCAACAAAATAAAAAAGGCTTGTCTGGTTTTTTTAACCGGTTTTCAGCAGCAATCACAAAAGCTACTGGTGCTCCAATGGCATTTATTATTGCTACATTTTGTATAATTGTCTGGGCACTTCTCGGGCCGGTATTTAAGTTTTCTGATACGTGGCAGCTTGTAATAAATACCGGCACCACCATTATTACATTTCTTATGGTATTTGTAATTCAGCATTCCCAAAACAAAGACACAATCGCATTACAACTCAAGCTAAATGAATTAATAGCTACCAATAACAGAGCAAGCAACCGCCTTATTAGTGTTGAGGACCTGACAGAAAAAGAGCTTGAGACTATTAAAAAGTTCTACTCGCACCTTGCTGAATCGTCAAGGGATGAAAAATCAATTTTTAAAACGCATTCCCTGGATGAAGCACAGAACAATGCCCAGGAAAAAAGGAAAAAATCGTAAACGTAAAATAAACAAATATGACTAAGAATTATTTAAACAAAGTGTCCTTCTTATTAATCATTATGGCAATAACACTCAGCAGCTGCTCAGCCATAGCAGGCATATTTAAAGCGGGTATATGGTTTGGTGTCATCGGCATAATTGTGATTGTTGCCATCATTTTCTGGCTTATTAGCAAAGCAAGAAAATAGTAGCTGGTATTATTTCAATTATTTATATCTATTAAACAGGGCTAACTGAAGTCCTGTAATTTTTTATTAAGGCAGGTCTGCTTCTCTTGAAAGTGGCTTAAAATGATATATACTTAATCGCAGTGTCTTTGTAAAAGCATCAAAAAATAAATGATTAAAAATTTTGTTGATAAGATTGCTGATCGCATTCGCATGGGGTACCTGGCGGCATTTTTACTATTGCTTATTGCTTACATACTTACATTTACCTCTACCCAAAAACTAACAGAGCAGGCACGTGTAGTTGCGCATACGAATGAAGTAATTCACGATCTCGACAATGTAATAAATGCTGTAATTAAAAGTGAGTCGGCATTTCGAGGTTATGTAATAACGAACAATAAAGCTTTGCTGGCTAATTATTATAAAAGCCGCATTTATGCGGATTCCACTTTTGAAAGAGTAAAAAAAATCACCGAAGACAGTCCCGCACAACAAAAAAGGCTGAAATCTCTTCGGGCATTGATGGATCAAAAAATCCTTTGGATAGATAGTGATATTTCCCGGTTTAATTCGACGCACCAGATTTCAAAAGATTTCTTCGAATCAAGTGATGAAGCAATAATTAGAATGGAGAAGCTTGAAACGCAGGTACATGAAATGGAAAAACAGGAAAGACATTTATTAAGTGTAAGATCCGGCAACTTAGTAAAATATTCCAGCACTATAAAGATAATTAATATTATCTCGATTATTCTTGCGATACTTCTAACTACTTATTCAATCGCCACTTTCAATAAAGAAAATAAGGCTAAGTTAGTAGCCGACCAGCAGTCAGCAGACTTCCGCAAGCAACTTGAGCAGCGCTTTGAAGAGCTTACGAACC
>JBBPZF010000377.1:0-4385 GCA_038199105.1 Chitinophagales bacterium
CTTACTGCACAGCTACAATCTGCTAAACTCACGGAATACTTTGAAGCTACACTAAGTATAGACAGCATCAAAAAATACAAACCTGCTTTAGAAACCTATCAGTGGGCAGCAAAACAATTGTCGGTAAATGTATCAGATGTAATGTTGGTTGCCGCACATGGTTGGGATATAGCCGGTGCATTGCAGGCCGGTTTGCAGGCAGCTTTTATAGAAAGAAAAGGACAATCTCTTTATCCGCTTGCAGCCAGGCCCAACTTCACAGCTAAAGATTTAACTGATTTGGCTAACATTATCATTCCACATTATAAATAGAACATGATGAAACCGAATGCTATAATGTGGAACTGACGGCGGGACAAAAACCATTTCGCATTACTAATTATCACAGATTCTGGTGAAATGCATTCGTTATTTCCGCATGATGATAGGAAACCCCAAAAAGGAGCTTCACCGGAAATTCAACAAGAGCCTGCTTTGAATAAAGATGCAACATGACACACTAAAAAAAGCGAATGAAAAAAGTTAAGAGACAATGATCCATACAATTTTTGATAAGATTGGATTTCCGATTTTGCTTTTCCTGTTCGTAGCCTTGTTTATATTGGAAAGTAAATATCAATTGCGCAGGCGGGTACAGGCAAGATTTAAAAGAATAGTGATCAACTTTATTGTATCTATTCCTGCATTTACTTTATTGAGATTTCTTTTTTTACCGGTAATGGTATGGCTTGCCTATAAAAATGGCTCGCTTCATTTTGGATTAAATTATTTGTATGAATTACCTGCATGGCTGGAAGGGCTTATTGCCTTTTTAATTCTGGATTATGGAAATTACGTATGGCATATTTTAAATCATAAGCTTCCTTTCTTATGGCGCTTTCATTTGGTTCATCATACCGATCATGATCTTGACATAACAACCGCTTTTCGTTTTCATTTTGGTGAGTTGATTGGTTCTATTTTTTTTCGGGGAGCCATCACTTTTTTAAGTGGCGCTTCGCCGGTAACTGTTTTGATTTATGAGATTTTCTTTGAAGCCGCTACACAATTTCAGCACAGCAACTGGAAGCTACCTTTTGCATTTGAAAAAATGTTGAATAAACTGATTGTTACGCCGCGGATGCACGGTATTCACCATTCTGTTATAAGGGCTGAAACGGATTCTAACTTCTCTGTTATCTTTTCTTTCTGGGACCGCATTCACAAAACGATAAACCGGATTGAGCCACAGCAGCAGGTAGTAATTGGTGTGCCATCGTATGACGATCAAAAAGAACTCACTATTGGATTTTTACTTAAGCTCCCCTTTACAACTATTCGTCCCTGGAAGAGATACGCTTCTGAAAAAGAAGCCAATGACAATAAGGTTAAATAATAGATAATAGCAGTAAATCGAGCCTGTGCTAGTGGGTAGAGTAAGGGCCGGCATAAACTTACACAGCGATACTGTTATTAACGGCCAAACAGTTTCTTCAGGCTTTTTAATACCGTTGGGATAATGATGATAGCCGAGGCTATATTTATGGCTGCACCTGTCACACAATAGAGACATATCTTTTTCTGCTTGAAGGTCATATCATACAAATAAAAAATTGCACCCGCGGCATTTCCGGCCACAGCACCTCCCAGCAGTACATCAAATACCGGTTTACGGCCTGCATGCTCACCTCCGCCGGCAGACGCTAACACCATGGTTAATCCATAAACTGTTGCACTGATCGGTCCGTCCGGGGCGCCGAACCGGTAAGCTGATTTTGAAGCATTTACCTTATTTGAATCAAAAATTTCAAAAGGAAGATCCGGTAAGCTTTTAATTACCCCGGTCTGATATAAAGAAATGATACTAAAATCAACCAATCCAATAGCTGATAAACAAATAATTTTTCTTCTTCTATCTAAATCTTCCGATTCATCGTTGCGTAAGGCATCACGTATTGCTTTGGCATCCATAATTAAACTTTTTATAGTATCTATCACAATAACTGTTCCCTTAAGTATAATTATTGATCATAAAAAAATAATTGAAGTCTGTCAGGTTTAAATAGTTCATACGACAAATCAGTATTTGCATGTTGTGTATTGATCAAATAGACAAGGCTCTTTTTTAATTCACCATGTGCGAAAGGTCCAACGGGTTAAAGTAGTGGCGCTGAAGGCGGGAAAGTGTTGGAATCCCGAAAAGTACCACTACTCGTTTCTGCCTGCAACCGGGATAAAAGATGAAGAAACGAATTTTCCTTGATAGAATTGGCAAGCGAATTCAAGGTAGAAAAAGTTGCCGAAGGCTTTGTATATGTGCCGGGCACAGAAATTATTTGTAAGATTTCCCGAAATGACCCATTTATTGCTTAATTTTTGCATGCAGTATTAAAAACCTGAGATATGTACCATTATAACGTGGAAAAGTTGATTTACAAGCTTACAGAAATCATCAAAGTCCATGTGGATGAACATATATTAAACTGGCTATTGCAGCAGCCGGCTTTGACTGAAAATGTGGCTAAGCTGAATGCTTCTTTTGCATTGATGCCGCGTAAAACAGGCAAAGCAATCCTTCATCTAACGCCGGAACAAGAGCATGCTGTACAAACCATTCGTCCTCATTTTAATATAAACGGATGGAGTATCGACAGGCTTTGCCGGGTGTGGTTGCTACTGCACATTAACGCTTCGGATAAGGAAAAATACTACCATACTATTGAAAATCTTTTCCTGGCAGCAGAAATGCATGAGCAGGTGGCCCTTTATTCGGCGCTGCCTGTTTTGGCTTACCCGGAGCATTGGCGCAAACGCTGTGCAGATGGCATCCGCAGTAATATTGGCGATGTACTTCTTTCTATTATGTGTAATAATCCATATCCATCGGAACAACTGGATGATGCAGCCTGGAACCAGATGGTGCTAAAAGCTTTTTTTACCGAAAAGCCGGTGCACCAGATCATAGGTTTGGATGAAAGAGCAAATAAAGAGCTATCCATGATTTTATCAGATTATGCACACGAACGCTGGGCGGCGCACCGCACTGTAAATCCTTTATTATGGCGTTGTGCAGGTGCCTTTATAGATGAAAATCTTTATCCGGACATGGAACGGGTAGCAGCATCGGAAAACAACCTGGACCGGGAAGCGGCGGTACTGGTGTGCCGCAAAAGCAGTTATTTACCTGCCAGGGAACTTTTGAACAAGAGTATGTTGCTGCAATCCATTAAAGATGATACTAACCTAAGCTGGGAAGGCATTGCACAAAGAGCAGCAGCGGCAGTATAATATTTTAAAGCTGACAAACAGCATTATTTTAAGAGCATAAACTTAGTACAAATATGTGTTGCAATGATAATTTACACGATAACGATGCCTTAGCGGAAAAAGATTTAGAGCCAGGTAATGCAGCGCCTTTTTTTAGAGAGCGTATTGCCGGTATGCAGTTCTTTGATCCGCATGTGCACATGACTTCACGCACTACCGATGATTACCAGGCGATGGCAGATGCCGGTGTGGTAGCTATTATAGAACCGGCTTTTTGGCTGGGACAACCACGTACGGGTGTGGACACTTTTCGCGATTATTACAGCAGCTTAATTGGCTGGGAGCGTTTTCGTTCTTCGCAATTTGGTATTAAACATTATTGCACCATTGGTTTAAATTCCAGGGAAGCCAATAACGAAGCGTTGGCGGAACAGGTTATGGAATTGCTGCCGCTTTTTATTTATAAAGAAGGCGTTGTAGGTGTAGGTGAAATAGGATTTGATGATCAGACGGCTGCCGAAGAAAAATATTACCGCCTGCAGTTAGACCTTGCTAAGAAAGCAGGGCTGCCGGTGCAGATTCATACTCCCCATCGTGATAAAAAAAGGGGCACCACCCGAAGCATGGATATTGCCATTGAACAAGGATTGGAGCCACGTATGGTTATTGTTGATCACAACAATGAGGAAACGGTGAAGGAAGTGTTGGACAGGGGCTTTTGGGCGGCATTCACCATTTACCCGTTTACCAAAATGGGCAACCAACGGATGGTGGAGATTGTAAAACAATATGGCACTGAACGTATCATGATAAATTCTGCTGCGGACTGGGGTATAAGCGATCCGCTGGCGGTACCAAAAACGGCAGCGCTGATGAAAGAACAGGGCATCTCCGATGATGATATCCGGCTGGTTACTTATCAAAATGCCATTAACGCTTTTGGTCAGAGCGGACAAATAAATGAAGCAGATTTTGCTTCCGTAAAAGAGATAGATCAAAGCCAGAAGTTTAGCGGCAATACCGTTTTGAGAGGCGGACAACAGCCACGCATCAATAAAGATTCACTGATCATTCAATAAAGCCAATGATGCAAAAGGTAAAAGGATATTTGCGGTTAATGCGCCCGGCTAATATTGTAA
>JBBPZF010000378.1:0-2216 GCA_038199105.1 Chitinophagales bacterium
CCGGTATGTATTTCTTAAAAGTAATTAATGACCAGGAAGTAAAAATGAAAAAGCTTATGATTGAACGATAGGTGATTATTACTTTGAAAAAGTAGAACAGCCTTTTTAAAAGCCAGACTTTATTTAAATCAATCTAAGGGAGCTCAGTATCGAGCAAGGCGGACAAGTACGCGGCTCCTTTAATCTGGAATTTATCGCGAACAAAATTATCTGTCATCAAAAATTGTGCTCCATCAATACCTACCACCTCTACACCCTGCACAATCACAAATACGGTTTGAGAATTATTGTCAACCGGTGTAGATTGAATTTCATTTTCGTTGTGGTGCACAATTTATACAGCATCTGGCCTATTGATTAAGATTTTTCTTATGGTAAATACGCCCACCGTATTTTTCTGATGAAACGTAAAAAATTTAAAAGAAATATTTTTTAACCTTCATCTGGCAGGAATTTTGCTCTTTAGCGATGGCTTAGAAAATTGGTTTTCTCCACGGAATACCTTCGCCTCTCACCAGAAGAATATATTATTTACTTAATTCAAATATCTCGTGATGAAAATTTTACGCTCTTCCATTTTATTTCTTGTCACTCTCACACTTTTTTTCTTCCAGGAAATTCAAAGCATCAATGCACAAACGCTCACAGCGCGTCCCAACGTGTCAATGGCGCCAAAAACGAATGGGTACTACGAATACTTACCGCTTGGATACAATCCGCAGAACAGTCGAAAATATCCTTTGCTAATAGCCTTTGGCGGTCTCAGCCAAAATGGTAACGGAACTTTGGCGGAACTTGATTATGTGTTTTCTAACTGGGGCGGTCCGGGCTGGCAAATTCAAAATGGTAAATTTCCCTCTTCTTTTACAGTGAACGGCCAGTTATTCAGGTTCATCGTAATCTTACCACAATTCAGCAGTAATCCTTCGCCGGCAAACATTGACCAATTAATAACTTATCTACTATCACATTATCAGGCAGACCCTGCCAGGATCTATATAACAGGTAACAGTAAAGGTGGAGGCTATTGCTGGGATTATCCGGGAGCGAGTTTACAGTATGCGCAGCGGATAGCAGCAACGATCCCTACATGTGCAGCATCAGGCTATTCAGTTTCGAAGGCGCAGAATATTGCAGCCGCAAACCTGGCTGTATGGGCAACGCACAATGCAGTGGATCCAATAGTTTCGCCCACCACAACAAAGGCTTTTGTAAACGGAATAAATTCAGTGCCCAACCCACCAACTCCCCGGGCACGCATGTCTATTTTCCAGGATGTCGGGCACAATTGTGCAGATTCAACCTTTAATACTGCATACGGCGTGCATACTTCCAAGGGCCTTAATATTTATGAGTGGCTGCTAACTAATAGCCGCGCCACCACTACGCTTGCAGTAACCGGCATGAAACTAAGCGCACATAAAAAAGATAATAATAAAGTGGAGATTGACTGGAGTACGTATAGCGAAGAAAATAATAAAGGCTTTATAATTCAGCGAAGCCATGATGGTGTCGATTTTGATTCAATAGGCTTTACCCGGGGCATAGCAATTAACGGAAAAGGAGCGAGCTACAGTTTCATCGACGCCAATCCTTTCCCTGCAAAAAACTATTATCGCCTGCAGCAGGAAGATCTTAATAACAGGGTTCAGTTTAGCGAAATTGCAAGCGTGCAATTACAACAAAATAATGCTATTAGAATCTATCCTAATCCGGTGAGAAATATGCTAAACATCTACATCGGGGAAGATATAAACAATGCACAATTAAGAATTGTAAACGTCAATGGCCAGGTGGTAAAACAATCTTCCGTTAGCGGCTCCGGGCATATTGATATTGGTGTAAATGAACTATCTAAAGGCGTTTATTCTGTAGAAATAAATAATGGCGTAGACGCAGCAAGGGGGACTTTTGTGAAGGAATAGTTGAGAGGAATTAGATTCTTTTATTCTTAAAAAGTAGGTGTGCCAGCCAGCTCTTCGGCGACCTTAATTATCATAGAGTGGATGCTTGAAATAAGCCACCAGGTTGCGCCCAGCCAACACTTTGGCGGCCTTAGTTATCTTAAATCCGGATAACACATTAGCAGAAAATTACAATCAGTAAATTGTTACTATTTTTAGCAAATTATTTTTTAAAATTCAGCCCATAGACTTTGGTCAGCATATCAATTCTTATCCAGCGTATTGAAAAAAATACAAAGAATAAGAACTAAA
>JBBPZF010000379.1:0-5245 GCA_038199105.1 Chitinophagales bacterium
GTAAGGTTAACCTGGAATCCACCATATTCAATATACCTATCCCTTACACATTACATACCTGCTACTGTCACAATAAGTATAATAAAAACAACATTTTATAACCACTATATAAAAATGCTTTTTAGTAATGAAACCGAAAGCTTAAACGCACATTTTTTTTCGTTGGGCATCAAGATAGGGGCTTTCTATTTTTTAGAAAAAGGAATTTGATAGATTACTTTTATAAAAGACTATTGAAATAGAAATATTTAATCTAAATATAAAAAAATGAAACAAGGTTTATTAATAGATATGGATGGAGTTATTTATGGAGGGATGAATTAATTAATGGAGCTGCCGAATTCATTTCTTATTTGCTCAAAAATAATATTCCATTTCTTTTTATGACAAATAACAGCCAGCGCACTAGACTGGAAGTGGTTCGCAAGCTAAAAAAACTGGGGATTACTGTAACGGAAAATCATGTATATATAAGTGCGATGGCTACAGGAAAATTCCTTGCAGACCAGGCACCAAAGGGCACAGCGTATGTTTTGGGTGACGGCGGATTACTCACCAGCCTGCATGAAAACGGGTTAACGCTAGTCGAAACTGAGCCAGACTTTGTGGTGTTAGGTGAGGGAAGAAATTTTACTTTGGAAATGGTACAACGGGCTGTAGACATGATTCTTGGTGGTGCTAAATTTATAACCACAAACAGGGACCCATCTCCTAAAAAGCCAGGATGGAACAACCTCGGAATATCGGCAACCACCGCTATGATTGAAGAAGCTTCCGGGATAAAAGCTTTCAGCATAGGAAAGCTCAGCCCTGTAATGATGCGCTCTGCACGGAAAACTATCAACCTCGAAACTTCTGACACTACTGTGATTGGTGACACTATGGGCACGGATACACAGGGCGGTGTGCAGATGGGGTACAAGACAATTCTCGTGCTATCGGGGATTACAAAAAAGAAGAATTGAATAATTATGCATTCAAGCCAGACCTTGTGGTAGGATCTGTAAAAGACATAAAATTTCCTTTAAGATGGTGGAAACCTTAAAAGTAAGCTGTACTGAATTTTTAAAAAAGTTTTATCAAAGGAGAACTCCAATTTATATTTTTCGATGCTTAGTACGTCACATAAGAGTTAAGCTGACAGCCATTGCCGCCAGCTTAACTCTTATTATCAGATGTATAACAGGGGTATAAATACGGGCTCAACCCGTTTCTTTTATTATAAGGCAAGCTTCGTGATCTTTTAAAATGGACATTAAAGCGGAACAACATTTGCCACGAAGATCAATTACAAAATTGTCGGGCGGCAAAGATAATTTTCATAGGTCGGATCTTAATTTTTTAAAAGGAATTCAAAAAAACCTTTTCGGTAGTTTTTAGAGAACTGTACTTGTTCTCCACAGGTGCGAGATTTTTCAGAGACATAGAATTTCACCAGAGATGGTGAATTCTTCATAGATATGGTGTTCTAAATCTTCTGCAAAAATCATGCTTTTTTAAGATGAAGGATGTAGCGATTAAAGGAATGTATTGTAGTAAATTTTCTATAACTAAATTCCTTGCGGAATAACATTGTGAATTCTTGCAAGCGAGTTTATGTCAACAATATTTTTGCAATTAAGTTTCTTAAATATTCTCGCTTTATGCGTACCAATAGTAGATGTATGGAGATTAAGTTTTTCGCTGATTTCACTTACAGATTCACCCCTCATCAAATATTGAATTATTTTAAACTCCTGTGGAGACAGACTGTCGAAAGGGTTGAACGATTTATTTCCTAATGCTTCTTCTGTTAGGGATCGGCTCAAAGAGTTGCTAATGTATCTTTTATCATTTAAGATAGTTTCTATCGCTTTTTTTATTTCTGTTTCCGGTGCATCTTTTCCCACATAACCTTGTGCGCCGAGCATAAGGTATTTTTTTGCATAAATTTCTTCGGCATTCATGCTTAGCATTAAAATTTTTGATTCAGGTTTTATCGCCATGATATTACTTACCAATCCAAATGAATCAGTGCCCGGCATGTTTACATCGAGTATTAAGAGGTCATAATCCTTTTGCTTTATTTTTTCAAATGCAGTATCCCCATCGGGCGCCTCTTCAATTACAGAAAGTGGAATAAGCCCCTCAATAAACATCTTAAGGCCAGCTCTTATTATTACATGATCATCTACCAATAAAATATTCTTCATCCTTACAAATATTTGTGTGAAAATACCTCAACTTTTTAGTTCGTTTTTTATGCCATGCCTATTTTAAAATGCCTGTTATTATAAAGCTCAGTGTCTAAAAGGCAGGCCTTTACAGGTTATAAAAATATTCCTTTTTAAATTTGGTGTTACTTTATATGGTTGAAAAATCGCCTACTCTGAATTAGCAAGAGATAATTTACAGCGGTGATTACCTGCTCATTCTCTTGCCATTTTGGGCAAGAGAGCAGGTGTATAAATTTTGAAATTAGAGTTACGAAATTAAACTTTAAAAAATTCCGCAGCAATATTTTGATGAATATATTTTTTGAGATATTAGCCAAACAGATCGCTGCTTAAATACCTGTCACCCCGGTCACAGGCTATAAAAACAATTACGCCGGTGGTAAGTTCACCTGCAAGCTGCATAGCCGCTGAAGCCGCACCGCCACTACTCATGCCTGCAAAAATCCCTTCTTCCTTTGCAAGCCTGCGTGTATATTTTATCGCATCCTCTTCAGAGACATCTATTATCCTGTCCACGCGGGATGGTTCAAAAATTTTGGGCAGATACTCTATAGGCCATCTTCTTATGCCGGGTATTGAAGCGTCTTCTGTAGGTTGGCAGCCTACAATTT
Organism: Chitinophagales bacterium; assembly: GCA_038199105.1. Classification (GTDB taxonomy): domain Bacteria; phylum Bacteroidota; class Bacteroidia; order Chitinophagales; family Chitinophagaceae; genus Ginsengibacter. The sequence continues at coordinate 2,828 of JBBPZF010000379.1, forward strand.
GTATGTTATTATTTTGCTCTTTCAGGTAGCGGCTGCAACCCATGATGGTACCTGTAGTTCCCATTGAGCTTACAAAATGCGTAATAGATTTATTGGTATCTCTCCATATTTCGGGGCCGGTTGTTTTATAATGTGCTGTGTAATTATCCGGATTTGCAAATTGATTAAGCAAGTAATATTCACCGGTGGCTCCCTTCTCATCTACATAATCCCTGCAGGCTTCTATACTTTCAAGTAAGGTAACCTTTGCCCCAAACGCTTCCATTGTCAACACTCTTTCGCGGGTAGACGAAGAAGGCATGGCAAGTTCGATTTCCAGCCCAAAAAATTTAGCCATTAGCGCCATGGCTATTCCGGTGTTTCCGCTGGTTGCCTCAATAAGTTTTGTTTGCTGATTAATGTCACCGCGCTCCAGTGCACTTCGTATCATATTCAACGCAGGCCTGTCTTTTACACTTCCACCTGGATTATTGCCCTCAAGCTTTGCATAGACTTTTACGCCTGCATTTTTATTTAAATGTTGAATTTCTACCAAAGGTGTATTACCTACAGTATCTAATATAGTGGCCATTCATTTAATTTAAGAGGTTACAATTTTTCCTTCGAGAACAGTGAGCTCCGGTTTATGGTAAACTAATGTACCAGGTGGAATACTTTTGGTTAACCATACATTTCCACCGATCACGCTGTGGTGGCCCACTACAGTGCCTCCTCCTAAGATGGTTGCGCCCGAATAAATTACAACATGGTCCTCCACCGTTGGATGGCGCTTGGTGGAAGCCATTACCTTATCAACGCTCAATGCCCCAAGGGTTACGCCCTGGTAGAGTTTTACATAGTTGCCTATCTGAGCAGTTTCTCCGATAACAATGCCGGTTCCATGGTCTATAAAAAAATGCTCCCCAATTTCTGCGCCCGGATGTATATCAATACCGGTTTTTGAATGTGCATGTTCGGTAAGTATGCGCGGCAGCAAGGGAACGTCGAACTTTAATAATTCATGCGCCAGGCGGTAAAAACATAATGCGTAGAAACCTGGATAAGCACGTATAACTTCAAACTCAACCCGCGCTGCCGGATCCCCATGAATCAAAGAATAAATATCAGTTTTTAAAATGCGGTATAGCTCAGGTACCTGTTCAAAATATTCTTTTGCAATCTGTTCATTATTGCAGTTTCTACATGCACGGGTCGCATTTAAAATGTTTACTAAATCTGCTTCCAGTTTGGTGTATTCACTTTCTATTTCTGCCTCTGAAGAGTAAGAACACATAGATTGTTCGGGAAATAACAAGTTGATTAAATGCAACGCCCAGGTGGCAATGACCTCATTTGATGGTACAATTTCTTTCTTTTGCTGCCTGCTGAAAAGTTCGTTGAAAAATGCTTTTTTCATTTTGTAAAATTAAGGAGATTGTTTTTTGAAGGCTATTTATAAAGTATTTTAATCAATAAGCCTGATCTCCCAACTCAGCCGTGTGCCGCCCCTGCGAAGTGTTTCAGCCACCGAACAATATTTATTCATGGACAGATCGGCTGCCTTAGCTGCCTTGTCTTTCTCAACTCCTTTTATTGAAAAGGTAACCTTTATTGCTTCCCACAACGAGGGAATTTTATCTTTCTCTCTTTCTCCTTCCACAGTTATCTTGAATTGTTCTATAGTTTGTTTTTGTTTTTTTAAAATGGCAACCATATCAATTGCACTACATGTACCCAGCCCCGATAGTAAAAGTTGCATGGGTCGAAAACCAAAGTTGCTGCCACCAGATTCATCACTTGAATCTGTTTTAAGCGAATGATTGTTCTGGTCTTTTACTTCAAAGCCATAATCGCCGCTCGTTCTTTCCATTTCTATTTTATTCATATTTTTTTTTATTTGAAATTTTTTAAATACGGTATATCGGTAATATAAAACCCTTGCGGTAATTATCTGCCCCCGCCTCAATTTTTCTTTGACTACTTTCGTAATAACAAAAATCTTTAGAGGTAGAAAGGTTTTACAAAGTTAAATATTAATAATCCTGATTATGACAACAAAGTCGCATGTACCATCAAAATTTACAGCCATTATTGCAATGGTTTTTTTATCGCCTGCTTTAGTCCTTTTTATAATGTGGTCTTCAATAGGGTTGCATAGCAGCGGCCTCAATGCTCAAGAAAAGATAAGTATGTACCTCGCAAAATTTCCGGCAGCATTGCAGAACTTCAACACTATTCACATAATTTCTATAGTGTGTTGCCTGCTTGCAACAGCCTTTGCCGCCAGGAGCTTTAGAAAGCATTTACTCTCCATAAGAATACTAATGATGCTTACCGTGCTGGTGGCGATGTTTATCCTATTATTTGATGCGTATCAAATGGTGTAGAAGCTATTTGTATTCGTACTCAATTCTACCTAAAAGCCTCTTTTCCTTGGAA
>JBBPZF010000380.1:0-7102 GCA_038199105.1 Chitinophagales bacterium
GCTTGATAGCTTCCCCTTTTTTTATCAAAGAACTCTCATTATATGTTATCGATAACAAGATTTCTCTTCCCAAAATAAAAAAAATATTTACAGGCGGCGCGCCGGTTTTTCCTAATGAAGCAAAACTTTATAAACAAGCGTTTCCTTCTGCTGCAATAGAGGTGGTGTATGGATCAACAGAAGCAGAGCCCATTAGCAGCATTACTATTGAAGCCCTTGGTGAAGAAGAAAATTATCTGCAGCAGGGTCTTACAGCAGGAAAAATTGACGCTTCTGCAGTGGTAAAAATTATAAAAATTATTGATGGAGTTATATCCATTGCCGCTGAAGAAGATTTACGCAACATAGAAATGCCTTTAAAAGAAATTGGCGAAATAATAGTGAGTGGCAACCACGTGCTGCGGCACTACCTGAACAATGAAGCAGCAATAAAAAGAAATAAAATTTTTATTAGAAACACCTGCTGGCACAGAACAGGTGATAGCGGCTATTTTGATAGTTCCGGCACATTGTTTCTTATGGGAAGATGCAATACAATAATAAGAAAGGATCATGCATCTTACTATCCTTTTCTTTTTGAGAATTATTTTAATACAATTACTGGAGTAGAAATAGGAACCATTCTTTTATTAAATAATAAAGTAACAGCTGTGATTGAAATGAAAAATAAAATGAACAAAGCCATTGTAAAAAATGAAATTTTACAAAAAAATAATTCTTCGGGAAATGGAAAAATTGAGGAAGTATTATTTGTAAAAAAGATGCCAAGAGACCCACGGCACAATTCTAAAATTGATTATCACAAATTGATTCTGTTATTTAAGCAGAAAGCTGGATAGAAAAGTAAAACCGCTATCGTTACTCAAAACCTCGGGCATTTCACAGCCTCCCTTGAAGAATTATCGCGGTCTAAATATTTTTGATAAGAAAGAGATAATTCAAAGCCACCGCGGCCCTGGCTGGCGGTCTTCAACGCGGAAACATTTACGTCGTAGCTCAATGCAAAAGCTAAAGGCCTGATGTCTATTTTTAATACAGGGATAAAAGCATCGTTCCATCTTATAAACATGCCACCGGATATTACGTGCTGCGCCTCTGCCGGGTCATCATCTAATTTCAGGCTGTAAAGTGCCCCTCCAATTATCTCCGTGCTGGCGCCTTGCTTCGCATAGTCTGCATGGAAAGTGAGGTATGAATAATCAGTTACGCCCATTTTGAGGCCAGCCGAAACAACAACTTTTGGAACTACTACTACAGTGGCATCATTATAAAAAGATACTTTGGCAGACTTATTAAAATGATGATAAGCAACGCCGAAAAATATATTGTTGTCTTCATTCTCCCCAAGTTGGGAGTTAAAACTTAAACCGGCGCTTCCATCAAAATACATGTATCCGTTATTGGCAAAATTTTCGCCATCAGAAAGCCCGGAGTTATATGCTTCTCCATCAAACTGGCTGTTTGTTGTAACCTTGGACCGGTCAATTTTTCTTTGCACAATGCCTGCAGAAAAGCCTGCAGATAAATACATATTTTTATCAGAACTAAGTGACTTGTGATAATTTAAAACCGGTAGTACATGCGTTGCCGTTAGTGCAACCGTACCAGCCTTGTCATACAGTATTTCGCCTCCTATGGTTAAAAAATCCTGGCTGTTACCAACGGCCAATTTATACTCTCCGTTTAGCGAAGTAGTCTGGTAGGGCACCGTTACAGAATTCCATTGATTTCTATAAACAGATTGAATCCTAAAATCGCCGCTAAAAATACCTGCTAATGCAGGATTGCGTAATAATGGTGCTTCAAAAAATTGTGAGAAATGTATATCCTGTGCGCTTATTTTTTTTCCATAAAAAAATAGCACGGAACATAGCAGTAAACTTCTGTAGAAGAAATTTTTCATAAGGAGGATTTTGGATATTAATTATTTATTAGCCTTACAAAGGATGCGTTCCAAATCCGATTACCATCGGTTGTCGCTGGTTGGTGAGACACCAACCAGGGCAGCTCGCCGTGGGCGGTGTCCCACCAACCACAAAAAGCAAAGCAAAAAGACAATTGAAATGCACCCCTTACAGTTATTAAAACATCTTAAAATTTATTTTATTATTTATAAAGAGAATTTCTTTTTTCCAATCTATTTAATCAACGCAACGTTTCCTTTAAAAACTAACGACTGATTGTTTGTACATACTACCTCCAGCGCATACACGAACACATCGGGTGCAAGCTTTTTTCCTTTGTAAGTACCATCCCATCCAACCGAAGCATTGTTGGCATTGAAATTTGCTTTTTGAAATACAATTTCACCCCAGCGATTAAACACCGTCAGGGTCTTTACATTGACAACCCCATTTGCCCGCGGATAAAAAATATCGTTTACACCATCACCGTTAGGCGAAAAAGTATTGGGCACAAACACGTTGGCATTATCACACATAACATATACAGATACTTTATCGCTTGCAAAACAGCCGCCATCATTTTTCACCAGGATAGTGTACTCGGTTGTCTCAGTAGGTTTCACAGTGATGCCGGGATAATTTCTTGCGATGATGCCGCTTGATGGGCTCCATAAAACTCCAGTAACATCGTTAGAAATTTGCGGCATAATGTCCGTTGATTTGCCAACATTAAGCGTAACATCAAGCCCCGCTGTCACCACGGGTACAGGATATACTTTTACAGGAATAGATGCCGTAGAACTGAAGCAGCCTTTCATGTCAGAGCCGGTAACTTTATAAATAGTCGTGGCTTCGGGGGATGCAAGAGGAGATGAAATACCAGGATTGTTTAATCCTGTTGCCGGCGACCAGCTATATCTTTCTGCGCCTGTAGCAGTCAATTGTACTGATGATCCGCTGCACAAAGTATCAGACCCGTTTACCTTAACTGTGTTGGGCAATTTCACATCTATAAAAACTGAGTCGGTAGATAAACAACCTTTACTGCTTTTTCCGATAATAAAATATTTAATTGCAGAATCAGGGCGTGATACTGGTGTCGCGCAATTTATACACGACATGTATTTTGCCGGGCTCCATGAATACACCTGTGCATCATTTGCTTTTAAAGTTAGCGATGCTCCCTTGCATAAAGTTGTATCTGCCGTTGGGTTCAGGGAAGGCGGCGCGTAAGCATCCACTACCTTTACTGATGTATCGGTGCATCCGCTGCTGTTGGTAGCAATTGCCTTGATTGAATACGAGCCTGCAACCGGATAATTTTGAGATGGAGGATTCTGCAGCGTTGAGGCGTTACCGTTAGCAAAGTCCCATTGCCACGTAAGAGACGACGTATCAGGTACGGAAATATTTCCTTTGAAAGTTAATACGGCAGGAGCGCATGCACCAGGGTTACCGCCAATATTTATTTTAGGGCTGCTTACTATTTTAAGCGGCGACGGCATGGCCACTGAATCTTTACAGCCATTTACAGAAATAACCAAAAGTTTTGTTGTATAAAAACCGGTAGATGTATAGCTATGCGACGGGTTAGCAAGTGTGGCTGTTTTTCCGTCACCAAACTGCCAGAGGAAACTGGCGACAGGATCATTGCCTGTGGATGCACTCGAAAATGAAACAGTACCAGAATCGCACAAAGTATTTACTGAATTTTTGAATGAAGCAAACACTTCAAAAACTTTAATTGAGTCAGGGCCAACAATAGGAATTTTACAGCCTGCTGTATCTACTAATATCATCTTCGGCAAATAAGAACCTGCCGTTTTGTATTGGTGTGATACAACAGAATCGGGTGTTACAGACGTATTGCCATCATTAAAATCCCACACAAACGTTGTGCTTTTTGTAGTAGTAGCTTTGAAATTTGTTTGCAAAGGATTGCATCCTGAAATATTTGTGTATTGAAAAGAACCTATGGGGCCCTTCACTCTAATTGTAACACTTTTCTCATCGGTGCATCCACCGGGGCCATCTATTTTTAAAACAGCTTTGAATGTTCCGGGCGTAGAATAAAAATGCGATGGAGAGAAAGCCGAGGAAGTAGTACCATCACCAAAATCCCACGTATAGCTTGAATAATTGGTGGAAGTATTATCAAATTTTACAACTAAAGGCGGGCAACTGCCGAAAGTATCGCTTGCTGCAAAATTTGCTCTTGCATTTCCAATCCTTACAAAATTTGGTTTGGAAATAAAATCTCCGCAGCCATACAAATCAGTAATAGAAAGGCTCACGCTAAAAATGCCCTCAGTACCATAAAGATGTGTAGGATTAAGTTGCGTGGATGTAGATCCATCTCCAAAGTTCCATAAGTATTTAAGTGATGGGCCTGTCGATAAATTTTTAAATGAGATTACATTCGATGTGCAAGAGAGCGTATCCCCTTTGAATGCTGCTGTAGGTTTTGAGATCACTACCGTATTTATATGAATAATGCTATCGGTACATCCATTATCGTCAGTCACTTTAAGAGAAACTGAATAATCGCCGGGCAAAGTATAGGTATGCTGAAATACAGGCCCAGGAAGATTTTCAGTAATACTATCACCCCAATTCCATTGCCACTGTTGTATGGGATGTGTGCCATCTGCATAAGAACTATCAATGAAAGTAACCGCATTATTTTGACAAGCACCCGCATTTTCTGATCTAAAAATTGCCGTAGGGCCGTCAACTTGTATTGCCAAAGGCTTTACAATTGTATCCGCGCAGCCATTCTTAATATTCAAGATCATTGTGACATTGTAAGTGCCGGAAATTTTGTATTTGTGGCTTACAGAATTAGTATTCGTCGAATTGGTAACACCGTCTCCATATTTCCATGTATATGAACTTATATTCCCGGGAATGTTGTTTATCGCATTAAAAAGCACTGGCGTGTTTTTACAAACAGCCGTAACACTGGAGGTAAAATCTGCTTTTTCTTTCAGAACATCAACGGTATCTATTTTCGTGTACTCGCAACCGGTAGTGTTGTTCACCACGGTAAGCGCAACGGCATACAATCCAGATACTATATAGTCATGTACAGGGCTTTGTGTGGTTGAAGTAGTCCCATCACCGAAATTCCATTTCCATAAATCAGCCCCTATAGATTTATCAGTAAAGACAACATGGCCGGGATCGTCGCAGGTATTGCTGTATTTAAACCTCGCAATAGGCGCCTTTATGTGAATATACTTTGGCACTACAAGTGTATCAGGGCAACCGTTATTGATGGCTATCAGCGTTACAGAAAAATACCCTGTATCATTATATTGGTGGTCCGGGTTTTTAGCAACCGAAGTTGAGCCATCGCCAAACATCCAAAGCCATTCATTAGGGTTGCCGGTTGAAAGGTCGGTAAAACTAACTTTCATTTCTGCGCATGCATCAAGCGGCGTCGCAGAGAAACTCACCCCTGGCTTTGAGCCAACTAATATTCCATCTATTACTTTTACTGAATCTGTACACCCTGAAGATGTGGAGTAAGAAAGGCTTACCGTGTATGCACCCGGCACATTATATGTATGCGTTGGAGAAATCAACATAGAAGAAGTACCATCACCAAAATTCCATACATAGTTCGTTATCGAATCTATTGAATTCACATCAGCCGTAAAAGTATTTGTAAGAGGGCCGCAACCTTTTTGCGGAAGATTATTAATTGAAACAACCGGTGATTTAATTTTTACAAAATTATCTTTTACCATGCTGTCGCTACAGCCTGCTGCATTTGTAAAAATTAATTTTACGGGGTAAAAACCTTCTTTAAAATAAGTGTGTGATGGGTTAGCAAGATTAGAAGCAGCGCCATCGCCAAAATCCCATGAGAATGTACCGGCACCTGTCGTGCTGTTTATTAAATCTACCGTGAATGGCGCCTTACAAGAAATCGTTGAACCAGCGCTAAAGTCTACATCAGGCCTAGCTATTACCTGGATAGGTTTACTTACAGAATCTTTACAAGCACCGAAAGATGCAATCATTTTTACAACAAAATTTCCAGGCTTCGCAAAAGCTTTTACGGGGCTTAATGAGTTTGAGAAAGTTCCATCACCAAAATCCCATGTAGCGCCAGAGGCAGTGGGATTACTTGTGTTCAAAAATTTTATATTACTTCCCTGGCAAACGGGTGAAGGCACAGAGAAGCCAGCTTTCACATTGCCAAGTGTAATTAAATCTGTTTTGGTAATGGTATCTGAGCAACCATTTGTGTTTATTACAATAAGACTCACCGTATACGTTCCCACATTATACGTGTGGGAAGGGTTTTCAATAGCTGAAGTGCTGCCATCACCGAATTGCCATTGATAAGAAACGATGCTGCTATCAGCAGATGTATTAGTAAATTTTACAATGGCCGGTTTATTACATGTAACCGGCACCGTATTAGTAAAGCTAGCTTTTACTCCAGGGTTTACTTTTATGTATTGGGCTTTGGTTGCCGAGGATACACAACCAAAACTATTAGTAACACGCAGTGAAATATTATAACTTCCCGCTGCCGTGTACGTGTGTTGTGGGTTCGGAGTATTTGAAAGCTCTCCGTCACCAAAATCCCATTCCCAACTTGCTGAAGACCCATTGCCGGGAGCTGTTGCATCGGTAAATGTTGTATTTAACGGCAGGCAACCCGACTGTGGCGCGCCCGAAAAGTTAATTTGCGGCGAAGCATACACATTAATAAAAGCGCTTTTTATAATCGAGTCTGCCCCTTGCGAATTTTTTACAACAAGCTTTACGGTATATTGACCCGGCTTAAAATAGGTAACAGATGGGTTTTGTAAAATTGAAGTAGTGCCGTTCCCTAAATCCCATTTCCATGATGCTGGGTTTCCGGATGAAAAATCACTGAAATTTATCACAAGCGGTGCGCAGCCTGCATTTGGCGTTGCGATAAAATCTGCATGAAGCTGGCCTTTAGAAATAATTGTTGAAAGCAATAAGGCAAAAGCAAGCCCATACTTTTTCTTAAAAGACATTTTAGAACGAACTATAATTCCAAGGTTTTTCACATTTGTGCAAATAATAAATTTTCAAAAAAATGTTTATTGGATTAAACATTTATAGTTAGGGTGTATGGAAAACGTTCTAAATGGGAGAATATTATTCTTACGGTAATGATTTTTATATACGCTGCATCTTTCTGCCTCAAA
>JBBPZF010000381.1:0-2510 GCA_038199105.1 Chitinophagales bacterium
AGATATAGGTACTCTCATTATTAAAATTTTTAATTTGTTTGTGAATTCAATGATTGTCATAGTAGAAGTATATTAACATTTTTGAATTTAAGATTGTTGAACATGATGAATGCATTGCTAATACGAGAATAAAGCGCTCACCCAAAAAAAGATTTAGTGCACATTTATAAAAAAAATGCTCTACATAATTGAGAAGCATTTTTGTAAATCTGTTGGTTTCGGGGACAAACATTGGGCATTGTTATGTTGTTCTCATCGATTGGCATAAATCGATTTTACAGGATCGCAATAATTTGGCTTAAAATATGAGCTAAATAATTATCAGGACCTAGAATTTTTAGAATTACCGGCTCTTTAGCCCCCTTAACTATACAAAGTACTCGCCTGTACATTATATAACCAATTTAAGGATGCTCAAAGGGTAATACTCAAAGGGCAATAATTAACACTGAACCGTAATTTTTATGTTTAACAACAATTATAATATTTCTTTCGATGGTACGTTATCCCTTATATTGAAATCTAAATTCTTAAATCCATACCTATGATCATTAAAGAAATTCTTTTCGAGCTATTAATTGCGGCCCATCTTATGCTAATTATACATTTCCGTAAAAAGGTAAAAGTATAATAACCCAAACTCTATAGATTTATTAACTTGATTTAAGTTATAAAAAAAGAGTCTACGTAGCCACTTTTTTATTAGATAATTGAAACCCGGAAAGTTAAAACGGATGAGACCGATGCATTTAGATTATCCCTGTTAGCCTGGTTGGTAAATAATTCGAATAGCTGAGTGAAAAATAAGAAGTATCTGTAACCCCGCCCCATGCTTATGACTTTTATAATTTAATGTTCTTACATAAACCCGTAATCAAGTACACGGCGCACATATTTTTTATCATAGATTATCCACGTTACTTCATAGCTGCCGGTATTATCTTTACAAAAAAGGTATAGATAAATTCTATGGGGATTGGCAGAACGGTAAATAGCATTTGTTGTTCGTGAAGTGCCTTTATCAGAGTATTCAAAATTTAAATTATAAAGGTCAGTATAAGCTGCGGGGGGTATAATTACGGTATCTTTTCCCATTACTATAGTAACATTACTTATATATTTTTTTGGAACAGAACTGAAACCGCCATAATAAGTTTTGCGATCAATCCTTATCAAATAACCTTCATCATAATCAAGCTTATGTTTGCCGGGATTAAAAGGCGCTGTTTTAATGGTAGCTTTTATATCAGGCGCATTAAAACTTATAGAATCAGTACCTATAGAAGAAAATGAAATTTTTGTAAGCGGTTCTTTTTTTATTCCTATATCAATACCCGTAAAAGTAAAAGTCGACAGTTCTGCTTTCAAGTCAGGGGGAAGTTTTGCAAATGATTCATTTCTTTTACGGGTGTCCTGGTACTCATAATTTTTTTTGGGTTTCTGGACATTCTGCGCCAGGGAGTTGAAAGTATACAGAATCAAAACGGGTAATAAAACCTTTTTCATAGATATATATTGATGATAAAAATAAAAAAATCAAGGTTAAGAAAAACAGAAAAAGTAAGGTTATGACGAAGCAGTTTCCATTAAACCAAATTGCTTTAAATGATGAATAACATGTTTATGATGCAATTGAACCCATTCATCAAAATTCAATTTTCCGAATGCAGGATGCAAGGTTGTTTTGGAAGCATCACCTTTAAAGAAGTCAAAAAAGTCATCAACACTTTTTTTAAGTTCATCCACTGCTCCCTTCATAGAAGAATAATGTAATGGCAAAGGCTCTTCGGCCAATACCGGGGCTTTGGTATTTTCACGAAATTCTTTCTCACTCAGTAAAAATTCCTTGTATTTTGGTAGATGTTCTAACGGGGTGGTAAGAGGAAAATGTATTTTTTCGGTAGATACCTTAAAAAAGCTTGATACATGCTCTACCATTTGCTGCGCATTCATCTATCCCCATTTCCCTTTTTCATCGCCTCTTAATTTGGTTACTAAAAACAAAAATTCATTTCTTAGAAAGGCATTTTTTTCGACTGTCATGCTTTTGCATTTATACGACTGTCAATCTCTTTACATAGTGCAGAAAAAATTTCATCCACGCTACCCTCTCCCTGTACCATAACTACCTTGCGTGCCTGTCGATAATGATCGGCTACGGGAGCCGTTTTTCTGTTGTACTGTTCAATTCTTTCACGAATTACCATATCATTATTATCATCAGATCTTCCGCTTGTTTCTCCCCGTTTTAATAATCTTTTTACCAGCTCCTCTTCGCTAACTTCTAATGCAAGCATTGCGATTATCGGTGCCTTTTTTAGTTTAAGTAATTTATCAAGGGCTTCAGCCTGGGCAGACGTTCGTGGAAAACCATCAAATAAAAACCCACCGCATTTGGGATTGCTATCCAATGCTGAGCTAATCATTCCTATAACAACTTCATCAGGAACAAGATGTCCTTTATCCATTAGTTTTTTGGCTTCATTTCCCAAAGGTGTTTGATTATGTAT
>JBBPZF010000382.1:0-2125 GCA_038199105.1 Chitinophagales bacterium
TACTACCATAATTTACACTTCTTCATACTCCGTTCAATATTCCAACGATACCATATTTATCGATTACGTTAATTAAAACTTTTGATAATGATTTAAGCGGCCGCACGATGATTGCATCATACAATTCATCAATATAAAATTTATGCTGAATTGCTTTTGTAAAACCACCTTCTTCTTTCACATCGCCTGAATAATTTTTGTATTTGTTCCATGCCCAGAGGCAAACAGCGACAATCAAAATCACCGACACTCCCAATAAGATGAATTCAGTTTGGGCAGGAACAGCAACTTCGGTATGTATAGCAGTAGAATGTGCAAATACAGGTGCCAGGAATTCACCCAATTTATGCCCGTTATTCATAAAAATCTCAGGTATACCTACAAAGCCTCCTATGGTAGAAAGTACTGCAAGAGTGATCAGCGGAAATGTAATAGCAGCAGGACTTTCATGCACATGATGCAGTTGTTCTTCAGTGCCCCTGAATTTACCAGCAAACGTAAGAGCTAGTAACCTAAACATGTAAAAAGCCGTGAGCAATGCACCGCCGAGGCCAACAACATATAAAATAGGATTAGATGCAAAAGCTGCAGATAATATTTCATCTTTTGAAAAGAAGCCTGCAAATGGCGGGATACCTGAAATAGCAAGGCATGCTATAAAAAATGTGATGTAAGTAATCCGCATTTTTCTACCAAGCCCACCCATTTTATTAATGTCCTGTTCACCACCCATTGCATGAATTACCGAACCGGCACCAAGGAAAAGCAGGGCTTTGAAAAATGCGTGTGTCATTACATGAAACACTGCAGCCGTGTAAGCGCCTACGCCCAATCCTAAAAACATATAACCGAGTTGACTAACTGTTGAGTATGCCAATACTTTTTTAATATCATTTTGTTTTAAAGCAATCACCGCTGCGAAAATCGCGGTAGCAAGTCCTACTATAGCAACAACCGTCATAGTTGTTGGCGCAAGTGAATACATAATGTTACTGCGGGCTATCATGTAAATACCTGCGGTAACCATAGTGGCAGCATGTATCAATGCAGAGACCGGTGTTGGGCCGGCCATTGCATCCGGCAGCCAGGTATATAAAGGGATCTGTGCACTTTTGCCGGTGGCGCCTACAAAAAAAAGTAAACTTATAGCCACCAGCGCCGGCGTATTCATTTGTGAAATGGAAGTGATAAGCCCGGTTTCTAAATTAAAAAGATCATGATAAGAAACCGTGCCGAAAGAAGAAAGTAGCCAGAAAATTCCTAAAAGGAATCCAACATCGCCAATTCGATTCATGATGAATGCTTTCTTCGCGGCGTTGTTATAGTCATTATTTTTAAACCAAAACCCAATAAGCAAATAGGAACAAAGGCCAACGCCTTCCCACCCAATAAACATCACAACATAATTGCCGCCCATTACCAGCAGCAGCATGGAGAAAACAAAAAGATTTAAATAAGAAAAATAACGGCCATAGCCGGATTGTGTTTCTTCCTTCATGTAAGAAGTTGAATATACATGAATTAGAAAGCCGACACCGGTGATTATTAACAGGAAAAGTGACGTAAGCTGATCAACCTGGAACTCGAAAGGAATGTGAATTTTGTCCAGGTTAATGAAGGGAAAATAATTAATATTTTGCGAAACAAAACCTTCTTTGCTGGCACTAACAAAAACAATTATACTGAGGCAAAACGAAAGAAAAATAACACCGCTGCCAATAAAGCCAACAACTTTTTTTGAAAAAGATTTTCTGCCAAGACCATTGATTAAAAAACCTATAAAAGGAAATAACGGTATCCAATAAACGAAATCAAATATTTTTTCCATAAAAATCAAAATTAACCTCAACTCTCCGTAGTGAGTCTCCAAAGGAGTCCTTCGTGACCTTTAAACAACCTCCCAACTTTATCGGGACAGGACCTATTAATTCTTAAGCCTGTTTAAAAAATCAATATCAATTGAGTGCGTATTTCTATACATCATTACAATAATTGCAAGCCCTACGCTTACTTCCGCGGCTGCCACTATCATTATAAAGAAAACAAATATCTGCGCATTTGTTGCAACCGAAGGATCTAAAGCACCGGCACCCGCCATGTGCATTTTAGAAAAAGCAACCAGTAA
>JBBPZF010000383.1:0-2608 GCA_038199105.1 Chitinophagales bacterium
ATGAATCACAAAATCAAATACAAACGGAGAGTGAATACCATGGCCTTTTCCGTTGGTCGCAGTAATATAATATTGAGCGAATTTTTTTGCTAATTGAAATGAAGAATACATCCAGCAGGTTTATTGGTTTCCTGAATTTCTCTCCAACACTTCAATTTTATAGGCATAATAATGTTTTTCATCTGCCCAAAAAGGATGGGAGTCCGCAAGGTGCCATTTAGAAGAATCTATTTCAGGATAAAAAGTATCACCCTCCACATTAGCATGCACACGGGTAATGTATATTCTTGAAATTCTATCCATAGTTTGTCTAAAAATTTCACCACCGCCGATTATAAAAATTTCTTTCACATCGCTCCCCTCCCCTTTTTTTATTGCGTCATCAATATTGTTTACAACAATGGCATCATCAGCTTTCCAATCATTCTTTTTTGTTACAACAATATTTATGCGGCCGGGTAAAGCTTTCTTTAAAGACTCATAACTTTTTCTTCCCATGATCACAGGCATGCCCCATGTTTTATTTTTAAAATATTTAAAATCATTGGGCAGTTTCCATGGCAGCTCGTTATGGGAACCAATAACATTATTTTCTGAAGCAGCGACGATATGGGAAAGCATTGTAGAAAGTTAAGCGGTTTATTGAGTTTTTTGGTGAATAGTCAATAGTCAAATAGTCAATGGTCATTAAGTCAAGATGCAGATATTTGAATTTAGTCAACTTATCAACCTTCCAACTTATCACCATTTGTCACCTCTACACGGCTACCGGCGCTTTAATCGCCGGATGACTTTGATAATCTATCAATTCAAAATCTTCAAATTGAAAACCAAAAATATCTTTTACCTCCGGATTTATTTTTATTTGTGGAAGGGGGAAAGGTTTTCTTGTTAACTGAAGTTCTGCCTGCTCAAAATGATTTTTATATAAATGAACATCGCCGAAAGAATGAATAAATTCACCAGCTTCCATATCACAAACCTGGGCAATCATCATGGTAAGTAACGCATACGAAGCAATATTAAAAGGAACTCCCAAAAACACATCTGCACTTCGCTGATATAGCTGGCACGATAGTGTTCTTCGCTCTCCCCCTCTGGGGGGGTTGGAGGGGGCCGTATAAAATTGAAACAAACAATGGCAAGGCATTAATTTCATTTGCGGCAGGTCCGCTACATTCCATGCACTTATTATTAATCTCCGGCTGTCGGGGTTTGTTTTTAACTGATGGATTAGATCAGCAACCTGGTCAACCACTTTGCCGTCCGCACCTTCCCAACTTCTCCACTGTTTACCATAAACAGGTCCAAGGTTTCCATCGTCATCAGCCCAGTCATCCCATATTTTTACGCCATGCTCTTTCAAATATTGAATATTCGTATCGCCTTTTAAAAACCACAGCAGTTCATAAATAATACTTTTCAGGTGAAGCTTTTTTGTGGTTACCAAAGGAAAACCCTCTTGCAAATTGAAACGCATCTGGTAGCCAAATAAACTGCGCGTACCCGTACCTGTACGATCACTTTTATCAGTGCCTGTGTCTATAATTTTTTGAAGAAGATGAAGATATTGATCCATAAGCGCAAGTTAATGAATTAGAAAAATGTGGGCATCTGAATCTGATCAGCCCGGGTGATAAGAACATTTATGAATTCGATTTCCTAATCAAAATAGAAACAAAAAGAAAATATCCCGAAAGTTTTATCCTAATTTTGACGTCTTTAAATATCTACTTTTAATAAAAAATAAATGAGGTTTACGTGGTGGAAAATATTGTGCATTTTGTTGATGTTTTTCACTTTCACGGCCGGGTTTTTAGTTAAGGTGCCTTATGTTGGAAATCTCTATCAAAGCATTCGTAATTTTTTCTTTCATGTGCCTATGTGGTTTGGGCAAATAGTTTTGTTAACCCTTTCTTTAGCTTATTCCATTGCGTATTTGCGCAAGCAAAATATCCGGTACGATATCTATGCAGCCGAATTCGCAAAAACCGGGATTATTTTTGGCATCCTGGGCCTTGCTACCGGCTCTATATGGGCCACTTATACGTGGGGTGAGCCTTGGAGTAACGATCCCAAGCAAATTGCTGCCGCTATTGCCGTCTTAATTTACCTGGCGTATGTTGTGCTTCGCGGCTCTATGACTGATATTGATAAAAAAGCAAGGGTAAGCGCCGTCTATAATATTTTTGCTTACTTCATTTATATTCCGCTAATAATGATATTGCCGAGATTAGTACAATCCCTTCACCCCGGTGGAATGGAAGGTGCTAAGGGAGGCGGTAATCCTGCACTTAGCGGTGCCAGTATCGATGCTGCTATGCGGGTTGTTTTTTGGCCTGCTGTAATAGGTTGGGTGATACTGGGTATTTGGCTAAGCAATCTTAAAATAAGACTGAACCTCCTGAGTCATAAAAATTTAATTGATGGTTAATGCAATTTTTAAGCGTTGCTGCTTTATCGCTGTTTTTAGTTTTTCCAGTTTATTTTTAATTGCTCAAACATCCGATTCAACAGGCGCTTCTATGGATACAATTATGAGAAGTAACGATAAGATTTATGTAGTGATGGCAGTATGCTTAACCATTCTCGTGGTGTTTTTTTTGTA
>JBBPZF010000384.1:0-5842 GCA_038199105.1 Chitinophagales bacterium
GGATTGATCGCTTTTCTTATAAGTCTTTTTACCATTACTTATAATTTTAAAAAGTATAGTAAGCATGCTGCAAGAATTTGCAGCATGCTTACTTATAAAATATTTAATCTACATAACCATGAATTCCCATCTCAGGTATATCAAGGCCTGCTTCTTCGTCTGCAGCATTTGATCTAAGGCCAATAGGTGTTTTAGCGCATATTTTGAAAAATATATACATGACTACCCATACAAACACAAAGCAGGTAACCCCGCCAATCAGCTCTGCTAAAAACTGTTTGCCATCCCCATAGAATAATCCTTTTACGGTACCCGGAACACCATTCCATCCGTCGCCATAAGAGCCATCTGCAAAAAGGCCAAGCGCAAGAACGCCCCAAAATCCATTGGCACCATGTACTGCAAATGCACCCACAGGATCGTCAATTTTTAAAGTTCTTTCAACAAAGAAGGAAGCAAAAATTACTAATAGCCCTGCTATAACGCCAATTATAACTGCACACATCGGGTTTACAAAAGCACAAGGGGCAGTAATAGCTACAAGGCCCGCCAGCATTCCATTCACCATCATTGCCGGGTCCCACTTATCGGTCTTAGCTTTCATATATAATGCAGAGGCAAAAGCTCCGGCAGCACTCGCAAGCATTGTATTAACTGCTACGACAGCGATTCGCAGATCGCCTCCTGCTAACGTGGAACCAGGATTAAAACCAAACCAGCCAAATGCAAGAATGAAGGTGCCGATGATCGCCATGGGAACATTGTGGCCAGGTATTGTATTTATAGTTCCGTCCTTTCCATATTTCCCTATGCGTGGTCCGATAACCATTGCGCCTACTAAGGCAGCCACACCGCCTACTTCATGTACAACTGATGAACCGGCAAAGTCAACGTGGCCATGGCCAAGTCCAAAATTTACACCCATCTGAGACAACCATCCGCCGCCCCACACCCAATTACCAAAAATTGGATACACGAACATGGATATGAAGAAACCGAAAACAATAAACGATTTAAACTTCCATCTTTCTGCCATGCCTCCTGTGGGTATTGTGGCCGTGGTATCCATAAATACCATTTGGAAAAGGAATAGAGTAAACACGCCTACATCATAAACTTTGCTGTTTAGAAAAAAACCTGCTTTGCCCCAAAGGCCAAAATCGTGGCCGAAAAGATGAACAGTAAATTCGCCACCGATAACACCCGGCGCCCCTCCGAGCGATGCAACGTTTAAGCCGTTCCCAAACATAAAAGCAAATCCACAAATCCAGAAACCAAGCATACCAATACCATATACCATAAAGTTCATTGCCATAGTATGGGCAACGTTTTTCTTTTGGGTAAAACCAGTTTCAACCATGGCGAAACCTGCCTGCATGAACATTACAAGAAATCCTGCGATGAGGGTCCACATAATGTTTATGGCAATTTTAGTATGGCCGGTATCTGCAGCAACTTCTTCAAGCGTTGGCTTTCCTGCAGTAGCAGCTGTAATATCATTGATAGTTCCTGTATTCGCACCGGTAGCATCCTGTGCAAATGAAGGGATTGCTATAACAATAAATAAAAGAAGAATTAAGGGTATAACAATTTTTCGAAAGTTAATTTTCGAAAGAGAAAAGTTTTGGGTAAAGTCTGATAATCTCATAGTTAAGTTTTTGATTGTTGAAAATTATTAAGGGCTAAATTTAAAAATGATAGGTCGCGGCAAGAAGGCCTGTAACAGTTGTCTTGGTTCCGGCTCCATCGTTCTTTTCAAAAATTTCATTCTTAGCTGCATCCACTCTCAGTTCCGGAATAATTGTAAGATTACCTACTCTGAAATTGGGTGATAGCGTAACATCAAAAATGTTGGTATAAGGAGCTAGAGTGGCTGCTGCCTTTTCATTATGGAAATATTCGCCCCGTAACGTGATACCGAAAGCTGTTGTAGGATCAGTTGTGATATATAAAGCAGAGCCCCACCAGTTTCCGCTTGATCCACCATCTGGTTTGGTAGTTTGTATAGTACCGTTATAGCCTAAACTAAATCTATCAGTTATTGCATCGGTTAGTACAAGATCAAATTGTGTTGTACTGAACGAACCGCCATAGGAGCCTTGGTAATTCAGGTATGCTTTTAATTTATCATTGGATGTAGCCATGCTAAACTGTGCTATCGCGTATCTCCTGGAGCCTGCTTCTGCAACTACGTCCGTAGTGTTAGCAACTCCGACCATAAGCGCACTTTTGGCGCCCAGCCCAATATCAGCTTTTAACCCGGTATGTGAGAAGGGGCCGTACGAAAACATATAATCCATACTGTAGTTCCTGTTGAGGTATGCATCTGTTACCTCATAACCAATATGTGTAGCCCATTTACCCATTGTCAGTTTGAACTTATCTGATATTGCATAGCTTAAATAAGCCTGCTTTACAGCAAATAAAGTCGGGTGAGAAGGATCGCCATAAGAGAATTCTTCCGCTCGCGGACCAAAGCCTAAGTCAACTGTGGCGCTCGCCTTACGCCAGCTATGATCAGCTCGTATACTTGCCATGCCCAGTTGGAATGAATTCTGTGAATTAGTGAAACTTGTGTAGTTGTTGGTTGCTCCGGATTTGGGATCATTAAAATTGTAGCGAAAGTAGGCATCCACAGACCCTGTAATGGTCGGTGCCGGAGATGTTGAATCAGATTGAGCAGTAGTTTTGGAAATAAAGCCAACAAATACAAGGCTTCCTAAGAAAATTTTTCTTAACATTGTTTTAGATTTAAAGATTAATAATAAAGGGGTTTAGCTTGATTAACTTTTCTCAGAAGTCAATCTTTTCAGCTATACCCCTTTCCTGTTCATTAAAGGTTCCGTTATTTCTCACTAATAAAGTTCCCTGTAAATATTTCTCATTGTGTTGTGAAGCGTCTAAGCCTAATTCTTCATCCTCCCTGCTTACACGCATAGGCATTACCCAGTTGATGAATTTGAAAATCCCGTAAGAAACTGTGAAGCTGTAGGCTACAACAATAGCCAGTCCCTGCAATTGGGTAAGAAAGAATGCCGGATTTCCATAAAACAGGCCATTGTTTCCTTCGGGATTTACGTTTGTAGTAGCAAAAATTCCCGTCATCACCATACCTACCATACCACCTATGCCATGGCAGGGAAATACATCCAATGTGTCATCTAATATTGATTTCGACTTGTAATAGACCGCTACATTTGAAATAAGCGCTGCAACTGTCCCGATAAATATGCTTTGAGGTATGGCTACGAAACCTGCTGCCGGTGTAATGGCTACAAGGCCAACTACTGCCCCGATACAAAATCCAAGAACAGATGGCTTTTTACCTTTCAATACATCAAAAAACATCCAGGCTAAACCCGCTGAGGCTGCCGCTGTGTTAGTAGTAGCAAAAGCAGACACCGACAATGCATTCGCCCCCAAAGCAGAACCTGCATTAAACCCAAACCAGCCGAACCACAGAAGGCCCGTGCCAATTAATACATAAGGTATGTTAGCAGGAGGAATTTCTTCATGCTCAAGGTGAACCTTCCTGCGTTTTAATACAATAGCTCCCGCCAATGCAGCACATCCCGCGGAAATATGTACCACGGTGCCACCGGCAAAATCGAGCACCCCCATATTAAATAAAAATCCTTTGGGATGCCACGTCCAATGTGCAATAGGCGCATATACCAAAAGGCTAAACATTACTATAAAAAGTATGTAGGAAGAAAAGCGGATTCTTTCTGCTACGGCGCCTACCACCAGGCTTGGTGTAATGATTGCAAACATCATTTGGAAAAGGGCGAATAATAATAAAGGAATAGTTGGAGCAAGGCTCCATGGAGCACCTGATCCAACGCCTTTAAAAAACATATAAGTAAAAGGGTTTCCAATAAACCCGCCTATGGAATCGCCAAAGCAAAGACTAAAACCAATTGTAACCCACAACACACTTACCACGCCAGTTGCTACAAAACTTTTAATCATAGTTGAGAGTACATTCTTTCTGTGTACCATGCCTCCATAAAAGAAAGCAAGCCCGGGCGTCATTAAAAATACCAAAGCTGTAGCGACGATGATCCAGGCAATATCTGCAGAATTATATTTTCCTTCTCCGACAAATTCCGACACTGATGGAACGAATAGTGCAATAACCGAAAGGACCATTAGTGTTACAAAAGGTATGGCCTGACTCATTGTTATTTTTTTCATTTTATCTTTTTTTTCAAACATATATCACTTTTACCAGAATTTAAATTTATTTTATTATATATTTTTTATTGTAATGTATTTACAAAGTTTAGTATTTAATTGTTAATCAATATATTATATTAAAATTGTTAATATTTATTAAAAAATGTGAACAATTGTTTTTCATATATTTAAAATTATAATGTTTATAAAAGGGCAATAAAAAAAACCTGGTTGCACAGGTTGGTTTTTTAGCCCTAAGATTATGCTTTACACTTCATGCAAAATATTTTGATCTTTTGTCTCTAATAATGAATACCCCATAAGAAATTCGTCAACTTTTCTCGCACATTCTCTTCCTTCAGAAATAGCCCACACCACCAATGATTGTCCTCTCCTGATATCGCCTGCAGCAAAAATTTTGCCCACAGTGGTTTGATAATTTTTTTCTGTTGCCTTTACATTGCCGCGCTCGTCAAGCTCAATTTCCAGTTGCTGCAAAAGGCCATCATGCTGGGGATGAATAAAGCCCATAGCAAGCAGCGCCAATTCACATTTTATTTCTGTTTCACTGCCCGACACTTCCACGAACTTCGCAGGCTTGTTGTCATCAGAAAATTTCCATTCAAGGTCAACTATTTTCAATGCCTTTAAATTTCCGTTATCATCGCCAATAAATTCTTTTGTTGCAATTGCCCAATGCCTTTGAACGCCTTCCTCATGTGAGCTGCTTGTTTTTAAGATCATAGGATATGTAGGCCAGGGCATAAAAGTTGTGCGGCTTTCGGGCGGTTTTGGTAAGAGCTCAAACTGGGTAACGGAATCAGCTTTATGCCTGTTGGAAGTACCTACGCAATCACTGCCGGTATCTCCTCCACCGATCACCACAACATTTTTATCTGTGGCAAAAATATCTTCCTCTTCCACTTGTTTCTTAGATACTCTTCTATTTTGCTGTTTTAAAAAATCCATCGCATAATGGATCCCTTTCAATTCTCTTCCAGGAATAGAAAGATCTCTTGGTATGGTAGACCCGCCGGCTAACACAATTGCATGGAATTCCCGTTGAAGGTCATTTATATTAGTCGTTATCCCGACGTTTTCATTGCATCTAAAAACAACTCCTTCTTCTTCCATCAATCTTATTCTCCTTTCCACTACCCACTTTTCTAATTTAAAATCAGGAATACCGTACCTCAATAAACCGCC
Organism: Chitinophagales bacterium; assembly: GCA_038199105.1. Lineage (GTDB taxonomy): Bacteria > Bacteroidota > Bacteroidia > Chitinophagales > Chitinophagaceae > Ginsengibacter. The sequence goes on from JBBPZF010000384.1 coordinate 5,386, forward strand.
CGGTTCATCATCTCTTTCGAAGACTGTAACAGCATGGCCAGCGTAATTAAGCTGCGCAGCAGCAGCCAGGCCGGCAGGACCTGAACCAATCACCGCGACTTTTTTACCTGAACGTACATTTGGTTTTTTCGCCTGCACAAACCCTTTATCAAATGCAATTTCAATAATATGCTTCTCTATCTCTTCAATAGTAATAGCTGGTTGATTAATAGCAAGTACACATGAAGACTCGCATGGTGCGGGACATATTCTACCAGTGAACTCGGGGAAATTATTTGTGGAAGTAAGGATATCATAAGCCTCTTTCCAATTTTGACGATATACAGCATCATTGAATTCAGGAATTACATTACCAAGTGGGCATCCTTCATGGCAGAATGGAGTACCACAATCCATACAACGAGCTGCCTGTTGGTTCAGCTTTTCATCAGAATATCTTTTTACAAATTCACTGTAA
>JBBPZF010000385.1:0-6360 GCA_038199105.1 Chitinophagales bacterium
ATTTCTTTTGAGCTGCAGGGTCCTGGGTAGAAATGTGGAGGATACCGTTCTTTCAGCGATGCAAAATTTTTGTATTCTAAAAGAAATGAACTCGATACAACTACATTTTATGCCCACGCAAAAAAATATGCCCTTTCAACAATTTATTGCCAGAACCGGGTGGTTGATGAACTTAGAAACAAGTAACTATTATCTTCCTTTAGAACTGGAAAATCCAATAAAGATTTAGAAACGGGGTAATTAAAAGACTTAACTTTTTTTTAAAGTGAACATCTTAATGGTTATTGGGCTTATTGTAGAGGTGGTAAAGGCGATGTCAGCAGGTATTCCCCATTGTGTCAAGTATAAATGGCCTTGAAGCTTGGAAAAAACACAATTTTATTTAGATTTATATTGAGCAATATTTTTAATCTTTCTGCGAATTATATATATTTGTCATCGTTTAAAAACTAAAGTCTTTTGCGATTATTTTTGTAAATATGTAGGTGATTAAGCTAATGCGTTGACTTCATTACCAGGTACTAACTGACGAATACCTAACTTTCCCTGCTCAATTTTGAGCGCTAATTTTTCCAATATATGTAGAGGCCGTCCAAGAAACTTATGATTTAAATAAAAATAAGTGCTGCTATCTCAGAGGAAACTTATAAAGAAAAATAAAAGATGAACATTATTTTAATTGATTTTCCGTTTCAATTTGGATATGATAAACTTTGAGGTTAATAACTGAAATTTCTTATTTAGTCGGAATTTAAATATGAAACGAATAGGTTGATCCGCAAGAAAATCCCGGTTGTTCGTTGATTAATTTATTAGTATTTCCTGGATATATCAAATTCTAATTTATAAGATGAAATTCTGTTCTTAGTCTGAAGCAAAGTATGAAGCATAACCAATTAAGTAAAACAGGTGCTGCAAAAACAGGAAAAGGTATCCTTGACCTAATTAACGCGGGTCAAAAGACTCGTTCAGCGAATGATAGTAGTCGTGTATCCCGAGAGATATCAGAGTTACGCGCAATTTGGGAAAGCTTGCTGGGGCATTCAAATTTTTCTGAAGCAGACGATTTTTTTCACGTTGGCGGCAACAGCTTAAAAGCCGTTCAACTTGTGTCGCGTATTTCCAGTCAATTTTTGATCGATATAGAGTTATCAGATATTTTTTCTCATCCTGTTTTTTCAGATCAAAATGAATTGATTCTGCAAAAAAAGCCAGGTGGTTTCAAGGCGTCACCGATTCAGGTAACTGCCCGCCCATCTCATATTCCGTTATCATTTAACCAGGAGCGGTTGTGGTTTATAGACCAGCTGGAGGGGAGTGTTCAGTATCACGTACCTGCAGCAATAAAGTTGCGTGGAAAATTAGATAAAGAAGCGCTGGAAAACTCCATTCAAACGATCATAAACCGCCACGAAGTATTAAGAACAGTATTCTTAAATGCAGATGGGCAATCCTTTCAGAAAATTACGGCGAGTGATAACTGGCAATTAGCAGAAACAGATCAATTCCAGGAAAACACCAAAGGATTACAGGAACATATAGAGCAATCAATCAATGCGCCGTTTGATTTGCGCAAGGATCACATGCTTCGTGCAACGCTGATCAGCCTTTCGTCAGAAGAGCATTTGCTGGTAATGACCATGCACCATATAGCCTCCGATGGATGGTCAATGGGCATACTGGTAAAAGAAGTAATATTGCTATACAATAGTTTTTCAGCAAACAAGTCGATAGAGTTGAAGCCATTGGATATCCAATATGCAGACTATGCGATCTGGCAGCGGGAATATCTACAGGGAGAAGTGCTGGAAGAGAAAATAAACTATTGGAAAAATAAGCTGGACAATGTATCTGCCTTGCATCTCCCGACCGATTACCCGCGTCCATCAGTGCAAAGTACGCGTGGAGCATCCAAAACTTTTACCATACCAAAAGAACTTGCAAACCGCTTGACCCAGCTATCGCGGCAGGAAGGAGCGACGCTGTTCATGGTATTGCTGGCAGGCTTTAAAATATTATTACATAAATACAGCGGCCAGGAAGATATATGTGTAGGAACACCGGTAGCCAACCGCACTCAACAGGAGACAGAGGAGTTGATTGGTTTTTTTGTGAATACACTTGCCTTGCGCAGCCAGGTAGCGGGATCATCAACCTTCAAAAACTTGTTGAAGGAAGTAAAAGCCACTACGCTGGAAGCCTACGGCCACCAGGATGTACCATTTGAAAAAGTAGTAGAGGCGGTAGTAAAAGAAAGAGACCTTAGCCGTAGCCCACTATTCCAGGTATTGCTAGTGTTACAGAACACACCCGATATTCCGGAGCTTGAGTTAAGCGGCTTACGTCTAAGGGAAGAGCCATTGCCCGTACACACCTCAAAATTTGAATTGACATTTACCATTACAGAAACCGATAAGGGTCTTTCATGCGTGGCAGATTATAATACAGACCTGTATAAGGAGGAAACAATAGAGCGAATGATCAGCCATTATAAAAAATTGCTGCAATCAATAGTCGCCTCACCAGAAGAAAAAGTATCACAATTAGCGATGCTGACGGAAGAAGAAGAGCACCAGCTTTTGCAGGAATTCAACAGTACAGGAATCTCATATCCGAAAGACAAAAATATCATAGACTTATTTGAAGCGCAGGTAGCAAAAACGCCAAATAAAGTGGCTGTGGTCTTTGAAGAAGAAAGTATCACCTACAACGAACTAAACAAAAGAGCCAACCAGTTGGCCGACTATTTACAAAAGAAAGGCATTACACAAGAAAGCCTTGTGCCGATATGTGTAGAACGTAGCACAGAGATGATCGTAGGAATATTGGGGATACTAAAAGCAGGCGGAGCCTACGTTCCCATAGACCCATTGTATCCTGCAGATCGCATCAGCTACATGTTGGAAGATACAGAAACTAATGTGATAGTAAGCGATAAATCAAGCCGGGAGAAGCTGGGTGTAAAGAACCAGGCAGCCATAATAACCATAGATGGTGAATGGGAAGAAATAGCAAAAGAATCGACAGAAAATCGTGGTATAAAAATCTCACCAGCCAATCTTGCTTATATCATTTATACCTCGGGTTCCACCGGTAAACCAAAGGGCGTGATGATAGAACATAGAAATGTGGTGAGGCTATTTGAAACAGAAAAGCCCTTATTTGATTTTAATGAAAAAGATGTATGGACAATGTTCCATTCATTTTGCTTTGACTTTTCTGTATGGGAAATGTATGGAGCCTTGCTCTATGGCGGGCGATTGGTAGTAGTACCCGCAAACGTTACAAAAGATACCAGCCTCTTCTCAGAACTTTTGCTGAAAGAAAAAGTTACCATACTCAACCAGACGCCGTCTGCATTTTATGTTTTGCAGGAAACGCTCACAGCCCGGGCAGAAGAAACAGACATACGATATGTGATATTTGGCGGAGAAGCCCTTGACCCATCTAAATTGCGTCCATGGAAAAACAAATACAGCAATAGCCGCCTAATAAACATGTATGGCATCACAGAGACAACCGTGCATGTAACTTACCAGGAAATAGGCTGGCCGCAGATAGAAAAAGGGACCAGTGTAATTGGGAAGCCGATACCCACACTCAGCGCTTATATTTTAGACAAAGAACAAAACCTGCTACCCATAGGCGTAGCCGGGGAAATGTGTATAGGAGGAGCCGGAGTTGCAAGAGGTTATTTAAACCGAAAGGAACTAACGGCGGAGAAATTTATCGAAGACCCCTTTGGGATAAAAGATCCTTTCGACCAGGAAGAAGGATCACGCATGTACCGGAGCGGCGACCTTGGCCGTTGGCAGGCAGACGGCACCATCGAATACCTGGGAAGAATAGATGACCAGGTAAAAATAAGAGGATACCGCATAGAATTGGGGGAAATAGAAAATGCCATACAACAAAGTGGAAAAGTAAACCAAGCCGTAGTGCTGGCTAAATCAAATAAAGAAGGAAGCAAGTACCTGGTGGCATACATAGTAGCCAAAGACCAGTTAGGCAAGGAAGAACTTACCACATACTTACATAGCAAATTACCAGAATACATGGTACCTGCGATATGGGTGGAACTGGCAGCAGTCCCATTAACATCTAACGGGAAAGTTGATAAGAAATCATTGCCCAACCCGGGATTAAATGAACTTTTAAGCAACGAATACATAGCTCCGCGCAACGAGCTTGAAGAGCAGCTTGCGGCGACATGGCAGGACCTGTTGGGCATAGAAAAAGTCGGCATTAACGATAATTTTTTCGAGCTCGGTGGCGATTCCATTTTGACGATACAAGTGGTGAGCCGGATACGGAAAGCGGGCTACGAATTACAACCCAAAGATCTGTTTATAAACCAGACTATAGCAAGGCTTTCAGCTGTAATGACTGAGCGTGCAGAAGTTGTTATATCAGGTGAGCAAGGGTTGTTGACCGGGCATGCTGATTTATTGCCCATACAGCAATGGTTCCTCGAAAAGCAATCCGCGGATATTTCACATTATAACCAAAGTGTATTACTCAAAATAGATAAATATATAACAGAGCTAGTCCTGAACAAGGCTATTGAACATGTAAGCCAGCATCACGATGCTTTGCGTTTTCAATATTCAAAAGAAAAAAATAAATGGCAGCAGGAATATGGTGAAACGATACCAGCACTAATTGTAGAAACTATTGATTCCGGAAGCAATGGACAACAACCTTTTTTAATAACAGCAATTTGTAATAAATACCAACAAAGTCTTAATATAGAAGATGGCCGCTTAATGCAGGTTGTGTTGATTGAGACTGCCGATAATGAAAATCAGAATCGCCTGTTTATTGTTGTTCATCACCTTGCTATAGATGGTGTATCATGGAGAGTATTGATAGAAGACCTGGAACTTTCATTAAACAATATTATTTCCGGCAACGAAATAAGCCTCGGCTATAAAACCGGCTCGTATCGCCAATGGTACAATGCGCTTGAGAAATATAGTCAAAGTGAAACATTATTATCTCAAAGAAAATATTGGCAAAAAGCAGTAGCAGAGCGCTCTTCATTAATTACAGATAAGCTATATAAAGGTTCAATAAAAATAGGCGATACAGCTCAACTAAATCAAAAACTTGGCGTTGGTCAAACAGCCAGGTTGATTAAAGATGTATCCCGGGTTTATCATACAGAAATCAATGATTTGCTTTTGGGTGCGTTAGCTAAAACTATTTTTGATTGGAATAAAAAAGAAAAAATAATTATAGGTCTTGAAGGCCATGGAAGGGAAGAAATTTCCAATGAAATGGATATAAGCCGCACAGTCGGTTGGTTTACTACCCTATATCCTGTGCTGTTAGAAATTAATCAATCAGATAGCAACAATCCCGGCAATTTGATTAAGACTGTAAAGGAGCAGCTGCGCCAGGCTCCGGGCAAAGGAATAGGTTATGGTGTGCTTAAATATATAAATAAAGAAGAAAGTCTGCAGGACAATCAGCCATGGGAAATTGTGTTTAATTATTTTGGGCAGGTTGATAATGTTGTGAGAGAAAGCAAATGGTTTGGTATTGCTACAGAGCCAACTGGAGAAAGCCAAAACGCAGAAATCATAGTTGGTGAAAAATTATCTATAAATAGCATTATAACTAATGATGAATTATCAGTAAACTGGACTTACAGCACTAAACATTTTGAGGCAGAAACTATAAACCGGCTTGCATTAAATTATATTGCTAACCTCGAATTGCTAATAAGCCATTGCTTTGAACAGCAAAAAAAGGGAGAAATTTTTACTCCCTCAGATTACGGATTGGGAGCAGCAATTGATTATAAAGAATTAGATAATTTCCTGGACCAAAAAAGTTCCGCAGGTAAACCAAGAAGAGAAGAAATTGAAGGTTTATATCCATTAAGTAGTTTACAACAGGGAATGTTATTTCACAATCTTTACGATGGTGAAGCCGCCGCATATACCATTCAACTTTCATTGGTCTTTACCAATCTTAATGTAGAATATTTATTGCAAAGATGGAATGTTGTTGTAAAGAACCATAGTATTCTTCGCACTGCTTTTTTTCATGATAAATTTAATGTCCCTGTTCAATGTGTTTATAAAGAAGTAGAATTACCATTTGAATCATTGGATTATCGGCATATAGGCGAGGCTGAACGATCTGCGGCCGTAAAAGCTTATGAAGAAGCAGAACGTGAAAAAGGGTTCGATTTTACAAAAGCTCCTTTGATGCGGATTGCTTTAGTTCGCCTGGCGGACAATCGGTATTGGATGTTATGGACGTATCACCACATCATTTTAGATGGATGGTCATTGCCAATATTGATGGAAGAATTTTTAAGCAATTACAAATCACTTGTACTTGGTGAAA
>JBBPZF010000386.1:0-3390 GCA_038199105.1 Chitinophagales bacterium
ATTGCTCTTTGCTAATTGCATCGTTGTCTATTGCCAAATAATAAAAAATAATGGTAAATAAATTAATTGAACTCTCACTTCGCAACCGGTACATTGTATTGGCACTTGCCATCGGTTTGTTTGGTTGGGGTATTTATAATATCCAGCGAAATCCTGTAGATGCCATTCCTGATTTGAGCGAAAACCAGGTGATTGTTTTTACTGAATGGACGGGGCAGAGTCCGCAGATCATGGAAGACCAGGTTACCTATCCTTTGGTGAGCAACCTGCAGGGCGTTCCGAAAGTAAAAGACATACGCGGCACTTCCATGTTCGGGATTAGCTTTGTATATGTGGTGTTTGAGGATGACGTGGATATTTATTGGGCTCGTACAAGAGTACTGGAAAAATTAAACTATGCACAACGCTTATTGTCGCAGGGCGTAACACCCTCACTTGGTCCTGATGGCACCGGCGTGGGGCATATTTTCTGGTATCATTTGGATGCTCCGAATATGGACTTAGGCGAACAACGGGCATTGCAGGACTGGTATGTAAAACTCGCTTTGCAAACCGTACCTGGCGTAGCCGAAGTTGCATCGTTCGGTGGTTTTGAAAAACAGTACCAGTTAGTGGTTGACCCGGTAAAACTGCAGTTCTACAATCTTTCTATGATGGATGTGATGACCAAAGTAAGAGCCAATAATAATGATGTGGGCGGAAGAAAGTTAGACATGGCTGGCATGGGTTATATCATCCGTGGGTTGGGGTATATAAAAAACAAGGATGATATAGAAAACATTGCATTGAGCAATAACAAAGGAATACCCGTTCGTGTAAGAGACATAGGCACGGTACAAATGGGAGGGGATATTCGTCTCGGCATTTTTGACACCAACGGAGAAGGCGAAGCGGTAGGCGGTATTGTGGTAATGCGTTATGGGGAAAATGCTGATAATGTTATTCAGGCAGTAAAGAAAAAAATGGATGATGTCCAGAAAGGATTACCTGCGGGTGTTTCTTTTAAAATTGATTACGACCGTAGCCAATTGATTGAAGCGGCGATTGATAACATCAAAGACAAGTTGATTGAAGAAATTACCATTGTCTGCATTATTGTAATCGTTTTCCTGTTGCACTGGCGCAGTGCCTTAAGCATCATCATTCAAATACCCATCACCATTGCCGCCAGTTTCATATTGTTAAATGCATTTGGACTTTCGTCAAACATCATGTCGTTAACAGGTGTGGCATTAGCCATAGGTGTTATTGTGGACAATGGCATTATCATGAGCGAAAATGCATACAGAAGTTTATCTGTATATCAGAACGGAGATCAATCGGCAATGGGCAATAAGCAATGAGCAATGGGCAATAAGCAATGGGCAATGGGCAATGGGCAATGGGCAATACGCAATACGCAATTAAATAATTAAAATGAAATTTATAAAACCATATAACAAAATACCAAACGATGTTCGTATGTCTATCATCGAACGTGCATGCAAGCAGGTTTCGCGGGGTGTGTTTTTTTCAACTGTTATCATCATCACTTCTTTTCTTCCTGTTTTTTTATTGACGGGCCAGGAAGGAAAATTGTTTCACCCCCTGGCATATACGAAGACTTTTATTATGATTGTGGATGCAATACTAGTGGTAACACTTGCACCGGTATTGATTTCTTTTTTCATGCGGGGAAGGTTTCGCCCTGAAAGCACTAACCCAATCAATCGTTTTTTGGAAAGGGTATATGAACCTATGATCCGCGCCTGTATTAAATGGCGTAAAACAACTATTGGTGTTATGCTCCTTGCGCTTGCTATCAGTGTACCGATGGTAATGAGTTTAGGCTCCGAATTTATGCCGCCTCTTGATGAAGGAAGCATACTCTTTATGCCGGTTACTTTACCGGATGTGTCGAACGCTGAAGTGAAAAGGATTTTGCAGGTGCAGGATAAAATTCTTGCTTCTCAACCTGAAGTAAAATCCGTTTTAGGTAAAGCCGGAAGAGCTAATACAGCAACCGATAATTCCCCCATCAGCATGATTGAGACCATTGTAATGCTGAAACCAAGAAGCGAATGGCGAAAAGGATTGACAAAAGATGACATCATCAATGAACTCAATAGCAAGCTGCAAATGCCAGGAGTAACCAATGGCTGGACACAGCCTATTATTAATCGCATCAATATGCTGTCAACAGGCATCAGAACAGATGTGGGCGTAAAAGTATATGGACAAAGCCTCGACAGCATTTACTCCTTTGCACAGGTTATTAAAAATGAATTGCAGGGTATTCCCGGTGTTAAAGATTTGTATGTAGAACCGGTGACAGGCGGCAAATACATTGATATTAACCTGAAGCGTGAAGAAATTGCCCGGTATAATTTGTCTGTGGACGATGTGAATGCAGTTATTGAAAGTGCATTGGGCGGCGCACACATTACCACTACGGTTGAAGGCAGGCAACGCTTTTCTGTGAATGCAAGGTTTGGTCAGGATTATCGTAATAATATGGAAGCCTTAAAACGCCTGCAGGTGCAAACCATGAGTTTTGGCCCCGTTCCCCTGGAAGCATTGGCAGATATAAAAATTACGGAAGGTCCGCCGATGATTAATTCAGAAAACGCTTTATTGCGTGGTACTGTTTTATTCAATGTACGTGAAAGAGATTTAGGCAGCACGGTTAAAGAAGCACAGGAAAAACTAAATAATGCCATCGGGCAAATGCCTAAAGGATTTTTTATAGAGTGGAGCGGGCAATATGAAAACCTCATTCGCAGTGAAAGAACTTTAAAAATGATAATGCCGGTTGTGCTGCTGGTTATTTTCATCAGCATGTACTTTGCGTTTCACTCGGCAAGAGAGGCCTTGCTGAGTTTGATTTCATTGCCGTTTGCATTAATTGGCGGCGCTTTTATGATTTACTTCTGGGGTGTGTATTTATCGGTTGCGGTTGCAGTTGGCTTCATCGCCTTGTTTGGTTTGGCAGTAGAAACGAATATTGTTATGGTCATCTACCTTAATGATGCCATGCAGCAACTCATTGCCAAAAAAGGCAATTCAAGAGAAACCATTACAAAAGATGATTTGCGGGAATACACTATCGGCGGTGCAGCCAAAAGATTACGGCCAAAAATAATGACGGTAAGTGTATCGCTTTTTGCACTCGTTCCAATATTATGGAGCAATGGCGTGGGCAGCGATGTTATGAAACCAATCGTATTACCAATGGTTGGCGGTGTGCTTACATCAGCCATCTATATTCTATTGGTGACACCGCTTATTTTCCTGATGAATAAGGAATATGAGTTAAAGAAATTCGGCAAGATTGTAGTAGCCGAGATAGAGCATTAAATGAAATGAGCAACAGGCAATGGGCAATGGGCAATGGGCAATGGGCAATAGGCA
>JBBPZF010000387.1:0-3667 GCA_038199105.1 Chitinophagales bacterium
CACAAAAAAACTTTACAATAGCGAATGCTCTTTCAAAAGTTGTTTACTTCTTGATTTGAAAGCAGCGCTTTGATGGCTGGATTGTTCATCAATCAACAGCTTAATCTCAGGCAATATTTCCGGAAATTTCTTAGCAAGCTTTCCTAATATAGTTAAAGAGAATGCTTTAATCGCAACAGCTTCTGTTGGTGATGCTACATATTGAAAACATATATTCATTACTTCGCCTTCATATTTTTCAGGAATTTCAATTTGCTGTAAAAGCCTTACTGTATTGCGTTTTATGGCATCATGAAGATTTAAGCGCTGAAGATTTTTGATTAGTTTTTCAAAATTATTTTTCATTAGTGCCGGCTCCGCGATCGCACTGTAGCTTAATGGCCATGCAGCATGTTGCGTTACGCGGTATTCATCATTTAGAAATAGATTGAACAATTCATTGAATCTTTCCTGGTTACTTCCTATCCATGTTACAATTTTATCACAATTGTTTTTTGAATGTTCGCTTAATATCGTCTCAGCAAATTCATAGATGATCGGTTGGCTTTATTTTACAGAATATAGTCGCAAGATTCATGTATTTTATAAACTTCTTTTTATTGGACTATCAGCTAAGTCAGTGATTCGTTATTTCTTTCGTTTATGGCGTACTGTTAGTAAGTACTTTCTTAATTGATATGGGAAATGCTAAGGTTGAAAGATTGATAAATTTTCACCTGTCAAACATTTATTTGTGATGTTCTTTTTACTTGTAGAATTAATCCCTATGCATTGAAAGCTTCTTAATCATCTCATCAGAAATAGGATCGGCATACACGCCATACGCACTTAAAACAGCGCCTTTCATTTTGCCATCTTTTGATTCCACTGCATACACAACGGCTTCATCGGAGGGATTAGTTTCACCCTCAAACCTGTAAACTTCAGTTATTTCAAATTCTCCGGGATTCAGGCAGGCTTTGGTTTCATTGCAAATTAATTTATCAAACGCAATATTGAAGTCAGTGGTGTAACCCTTCTCCTTTAAGCTATTTAGTGCAAGGGAAACAGTATCATAATTTGCCATAAATATTTTTTGTGAAAATAATTAAATGAAAACACAATAGCGAAGCGCTATAATTAAGTTTACAGGTATTTCATTTAAGTCAGCAATACCACTGTTTCTTGCAGCCAGATATAATTCTTCTATCGTTATTCTTTCGCGTTTCATGGCATCGCCGGGCAACTCAACTTTATATAATAACAACGCCTGTTGGCGGTCACCAATTTTTTCCCTGCTTCACTCTTACAGATGTCCAGGTAATAATAAATTGCAGAAATATTAAAGTAAAATAAACCATGGCACCTTCTGCCAATGCTATACTTTTATTTAGCGACACAGCGGCAAAGCAGTAGCGTTATGTACTGAGACCGGCTTAAGACGGCCTTGGTTACGGAAAGTTTGTACATATATTTGACGCAGAAGGAAACAAAGTTCAATTGTGGGAACCCAACAATTGAGTACGGCAAGCCCGGTCTTCAAAAAGTTCATTATGAAAAATATTAAATGCCAAATGTTGCGGTTAATTTTTGTTAATATTTTTTTAATGGCATTGATGTACCCGGCAATGGAAGTTAATGCTCAACCAGCGCCACGACAGTCATTGCTTGCACTTTCAAAGACCAATCATACACTTGCAATTGTAGATCCTGTTTCTTTAAAGGTGTTGGCACGCGTTCCTGTTGGTAATGATCCACATGAAGTGATCGCTTCTTCAGACGGGAAGACGGCATACGTTTCCATCTATGGCGGAGGCAGCCTGCACGAGCTGGATGTGATTGACCTGGTTGCACGAAAACCGTTAACTATCATTGATACAAGACCATTGTTTGGGCCGCATGGCTTAACCTTTGCCAATGGCAAAGTTTGGTTTACTGCCGAAGGTTCAAAATCGGTCGGCCGCTATGACCCTGCAACCGGTAAGCTTGGCTGGAGCATGGGAACCGGTGAAGACAGGACACACATGATCTATGTAACGGCCGACGGAAAAAAGATATATACAACAAATGTTTCTTCCGGAACGGTAAGCATTCTTGTTGATCCACTGGTGATGGCCGGGCCGCCTCGTAGCGGAATGATGCCTGCCGGAAAAATGCCACAACCGGGACGCATGCCGACACCTAACGGTGCAAGGATACACGAAGAATGGAAGCAAACGATTATTCGTACTGCGAGAGGATCAGAGGGCTTTGATGTATCGCCGGACAGTACTGAATTATGGACTGCATCTGCTGAAGATGGAACGATTTCTATTATTGATCTTACAGCAAAAAAGCTATCGACAAAAATTGATGCGAAGGTTACTGGTGCTAACCGCGTGAAGTTTACTACAGATGGCAAAACGGTATTTATCTCAAGTCTTCAAAACGGTGAGCTTACCATTTACAATAGCAAATCGAGGAAGGGAATAAAAAAACTTAAAATTGGTAACGGTGCGGCAGGCATTCTTATGGATCCGGATGGTTCGCGTGCATTCGTTGCCTGTTCAGCTGATAATTATATAGCGGTGATAGATATTAAAACTTTAGAAGTTACCAGTCATATTGATGTTGGCGGAGAACCTGATGGGCTTGCATGGGCGGTGATACATTAAGTTTTTAAGTGAATGGTTATAAAAATATTAGTTATAAAACATCTATAGCCGACGGAAAAATAAAAATAAAACGATGACAAAATTAGACCCGATAATAGCAGTAAAAGATGTTGAAGCCAGCTCTAAATGGTATCAATCAGTATTTGGATGCAGAAGTATGCACGGGGGAAAGGAGTTTGATATATTAGTATCTGAAAATGACGACATTTTAATCTGTCTTCATAAATGGGAAGCACACGGGCATCCAACAATGGTAAATCCGGCAATTGATCCAGGGAATGGATTAATCCTTTACTTCCGCACTGAAAATATGAATGTTATACGGCAAAATGTGGAAAAAATAAGCGCCCATATTGAAGAGGATATTCACATAAATCCAAACTCAACAAAAAAGGAATTTTCACTGAAAGATCCGGACGGATACTATTTGACCATAGCTGAATTTCACGACTATGAAGGTTAAAAAATAAACAATCTGTGCCGTTATGCGAAACAATTATTCATGCGATTAGCAAAATACCTGGTGTTCGTTCTTTTCCCCAAAGCTGATCTTGCGTGGAAATAAATATACTCTTTGTAATCATTCCCGGTGTTGCATAATATTTCTCATAGCGGCATAGAATATGTTTAGAAAAAATATTCATTCAAATTATAAATAAAAAAAAATGGCTACAAAGACAACAAAGAAGTCTGGCGCAAAAGGCGGCAAGCTGGACGCGGCAGCAAAAGATAAAATTCCCGCTGGCTCATTTGCCTTTCCGAAGCAAAAGAAAGAACCTCTTAACGATGCTTCCCATGTTCGCAATGCAATGGCACGTTTCGACCAGGTGAAAGATGTGTCAGATGCAGACCGTAAAGAAGCTTTTGACAATATTAAAAAAGCAGCAAAGAAATTTGGGGTGGAGGTGAACGAAAAAGATTGGAAAGAACTCGCTCATAAGAAGTAATCATTTCTGCAAATTATCTCATGATATAAAGTCCCCATTGGCAAGTATCATTATTGCCAATAACATGATTAAGTATTAATTTGGCGA
>JBBPZF010000388.1:0-2019 GCA_038199105.1 Chitinophagales bacterium
CATTTTTCTTAATTTTTTAGATAATGTTTTTATTGTTTTATTAATTGTGCGCTTTTGTTATAAATGTTTTTAAAAAAAACGTAATCATTAAGTTGTGATTCGTACTGCTTAAGATAATAGTAATTAATAGCAGCGAAATCTCCCAGGTAAAGGTTTTGTATAAATTGTAAAATCAAATTGTAATTAGGTTGATTGAAGGGCGAAGGAAGATCAATGACTTTGCCCAGCGTATGGCTTTTTTGAGCATCATACATGCCATTGAAAACCCTTCCAACATTAGTAATTAAATATGGATCCGAAGCATGGTCCTGCAATAGCCTGGTGGTGTAATAAAGACTTTTAGTGTAGTTATTGGAAGTAAAGGCATATTCTACAACTTCATAAGGGAAAATATTTTTTAGCTCAATAAATTTTTTTAAATCAACAACATTTTTTGGGGAAGATATCTGTGAATATTTATCCACTAAGGGCTCCAGGGTTTTTATCCTAAGTTTACAATCCGGGTGGGTTTTTAGTGAATCGGATAATGCTTCATCTTTATCTAAGACAGCATGTCCACCCAATAATCCTTCTTCTTTTGCAATCCATCTTTTTTGAAAAGGATATTCTTTTGCGTTAAACATTTTTTGCAACGTTGCTGACACATCCAAATCATCTGTATCAACTGAATCAAGCAAGGCAAGAGTTGTCAGGGATTCGCTAACATCAAAATGCGCATTGTGCATAAATTCTACTGCAAGAGAATCAGCCTGGCTTTCATGATCGCGGCCATGCCGGCGGGTGTCAAATGTAATTCCCTTTAATAATTTTTCAAGCTCCTGGCGCTTTCCATATTCATTCTTTTTTATGCTGCGCAGCTGGCTTTGTATATCCTCTGAGTTAAGCTTGGTAACATAAGCGGCAATACTATTTTCAGCATGTTTCAAATAAAAGTGCGCTATTTCATGACAAAGAATAAATGCAGCCTGGCTTTCACTATTAAGCTTGCTAAAAAGCTCCATGTTGAAAAGGATAATGCCTTCTCCTATATAACTCGCATTAGGAATACCTGAGCGGGAAAAATAGCATTGAACATTATTGACAGCAAGTAAAGGATTGGCTTTGACAATCTCTTTAAGTAACGCATCTATATATTGCTGCGCTGATGAAGAGGTATAAATTTCTTTGGTATCAAATGTTTCTTTTACGTTTTCCCATCTTGATTTATATAACTCAACGAGATCTTTTTTGTCTTGAGATGGGAGGCTTGCTATTTCATCCTCGTAAGTCTTTTCAGCTTTCGTTAACAGTGTTTTAAGCAATTCTGTATTTTCAAGGGAAGGCGAAAAAGTTTGGCTTTGCGCCATTACCGGTTTTTGCGCCGTGTGTATAATAATATAGACAACAATAACAAAAAATCTTTTGTGAAACGTATTTACGTTGAGAGGCAAAGAAATATCTTTTTGCAAAAATTTTAGGTTAGCTTGGTTGGGTAAAGAAAAACAATAAACGGCAATTTTATGTATTTATTATTTTAGTAAGGGCTTAACAAAATCTATTTGAAAACTTCTTTTTATCTACATCATTAGTAAAACCGATCAACGCCACTTATAAAAACTTTTCGATTATCCACATGCATAAGTGGCTGTCGTTGGGACAGTATAAATAACGGCCATGCTGTACCAATTTTGACCTGATACCTTACTAAAACCTTGTTCCAAGATAATTCGGCAGCATTGCACGCCATGTAGGCCAGTCATGGGTCATATCGGTTCCCCAAATATCCAGTTCATAATTAATCCCTTTGTCATGCAGCACTTTTGCAAATCTTTCCGCGGCACCGGGATCTTCATATTCGCCGCTTCCTGAAAGGATGTGAATATGATGGCTCCTTTTTATATTGTTCAAATACCATTCGTCTGTCAGCCCCGGAAGATAATCCTCAGGTGAATTAAAATAAACCTGGTCATCACTAAATCCTTTCGTGTACTCGTGAAGGTTATACACGCCACTCATAGCGATTACGCCATTAATAAGATC